>JABXJY010000467.1 GCA_013375385.1 Desulfobacterales bacterium | reverse complement strand
GATACCTTGGAAAGGACAATGTTTAAGGCAAAGAGGGTTGAGGATAAAAGGGCAAAGGCCTCTTAAGTCAGCAACACCAAAGTTACTTTGCCTATAAGAAAAGCTCTGTAAAGATATGGCCTTGAAGACCTAAAGAGTGATGAGCATATCGTTATCAAACCTAATTTGGTATTGGAGGTTAACGAGGGAATAAGGATAATGGGCTGCTGTATTGGAGGACATTGTAATGGCCAGAAAACCAACCTATGAAGAACTGGAGCAAAGGGTCAAGGAATTAGAAAAGGAAGCCGTTGAGCGCAAGCAGGCTAGGGAAGCGCTGCGGGACAGTGAGCAGAAGTGGCATTCACTGGTAGAGAATGTCCCTGGCTTCATTATAAACGTGAACCGTTATGGCAAGATTCAGTTTATCAATCGCGGTGTGCCAGGTATTAGCGCAAAAGAGGCGATCGGGCAGAGCATGTACAAGTTTATAGAACCCGAGTATCAGAACACAGCCCGAGAAACCATCAAAGAAGTTTTTGAGACTGGTGAGCCCAGTAGTTACGTAGTCAAAGCACTTGGCCCCGACGGCCATCACCTTGCATGGTATGAGACTCAGGTAGGTCCTATCAGGCACGGTAGCCGGGTTGTTGCTGCGATATTAATTACCACCGACATCACCGACCACAAGCGGGCCGACGAGGCTCTAGAGCAATCAGAGCAAAAGTACAGAACCTTGACAGAGAACTCCCTTACCGGTGTCCACATCCATCAGGATGGAAAGTTTGTGTTTGTCAATGACAGATTTGCACAAATCCATGGCTATGAACGTGAAGAATTGCTTGGAAAGCACCACATAACGCTCTTCCATCCAGATTACAGGGAGCTTGCTGAACAGAGGGCATCACGGAGACTCAAGGGAGTAGCTGTTCCCCCGTGCTATGAGGTTAGAAAACTCAGAAAGGACGGAGAGGCCATCTGGTGCGAAATCATGGTAACACGGACCGAATATAGAGGAAAACCAGCTATAATGGGAAACACCGTAGACATCAGCGAGCGCAAGAAAACGGAGGAAGCCCTGAGGGAAAGAGAGGTAGAGTTGGAGATCAAATCCAAGAGCCTCGAGGAGGTGAATACTGCCTTGAG
>JABXJY010000466.1 GCA_013375385.1 Desulfobacterales bacterium | reverse complement strand
AAAATCAAAACAATTTACCAAGGTGCGGACAATTCCAAAAAATAGTATGAATTGAGTTCAAATATTGATTGGCGTAAGGGGTTTACTTGTCGGATCTCCCTCTAGGCTTGGCGTCGTTCAAAGGGCTTCCCTGGGAGACATGGAGAGGATTAGGGAGATGTGCGATAGTCATACACCCCTCGACCTGTCTTTCTACCCAGCCTTCCAGCCTTGACCAATTTCACAAGCAGGGAGGCGGGTCGGTATTTCTCACCAAGTTCTCTATGAAAAATCCTCATGCAGGCAAGAAGAATATCAAGTCCAAACGCATCGGCCGCTGCAAGAGGACCTAAGGGAAAGCCAAGACCTTTCACACAACTCCGGTCAATCTCCTCTGCGCTTGCCAGGGAGGCTTCCAGGACAACGAAGGCCTCATTCACCATAGGAAGGTAGAGCCTATTGATAACAAAACCAGGGGAATCCACAACAGTAACCGTCTCTTTACCACATGTGGTGAGAAAGGAAATAACAGTATCGTGGGTTTCATCAGAGGTCTCCATGCCCCTCACTATCTCAACCAAAGGGGTAAGTGCTGCTGGAATCAGGAAATGTGTCCCTATACACCGCTCTGCTCTTGAAGTAACTGCACCCATCTCTGTGATACTAAGGGTTGAAGTATTGCTCGTGAGAATGGTCTCTTTGGGACAGATGGAATCGGCCTTCCGGAAGATCTCCTTTTTTACCTCTATATCCTCATAAACAGCCTCAATTACCAGATCCACACCTGAAAGGACCTCATCTAAAGTGGCAGTTGAATCTATAGTGGAAAAAATAGTGTCCACTTCCTCTTGTGTCATTTTCCCCTTTCTGGCCTGGTTATTTAAGAAAGATCTCATACTATTTAATCCCTTTTCTACCAGGCCGGGAGAAACATCCACCATCCGTGTCTTAAAACCACCTCTGGCGCAAACAATACCAATCTGGCTACCCATGGTGCCCATTCCTACTACAGCAACTTCTTTGATTTTCATTTCAAACCCCTCTTTCTGTTTTTATATATACATGTCACTATCAACATTAATCAGCGTTGACAGTTATTGTATCTATTGTCAAAGAAATTTCAATCCTCATAACATAGAGTGCTTT
>JABXJY010000465.1 GCA_013375385.1 Desulfobacterales bacterium | reverse complement strand
ATCTTCAAGGTAATCCTCACCCTGCTGGCTCTTATGTTCACCTATAATGCCATATCGGGGGAAAAGGAGTCGGGAACCCTGAGTTTGATGCTGGCAAATGGCATCTCCCGTGCACATGTCTTGCTGGGCAAATACTTAGCCGGTGCCATCAGCTTTTCCCTTCCCTTGATTCTTTCCCTGCTTGCCGCTCTGGTTTTTATCACCACTGTGGGAGGGCTCTCAATTTCGATGGAGGAGGGAGTTAGACTCCTTTTTCTCACCATCTTCTCCTTTCTCTTCCTCTCCATCTTCCTGCTCCTCGGATTGCTTCTCTCTTCCTTGACCCATCGCTCTTTCATTACTCTTCTGCTGGCTCTTTTTTGCTGGCTGTTTATAGTGATAATCATTCCCAATGGCTCCCCTATTGTGGCGGCGAAGATAAAGAATCTGCCGCTGCGGAGCACCGTCGACCGTCAGATTCAGCTCGTGCAAGATAAATATTATCACCAGTTCCGGGACTGGTATCGGAAAAACCCCTGGCCATCAGGGGGAACAAATTACGAATGGGACAATGTGGTCTGGCTGTCTTCTCCGCACATTATGGAATACCATCTAAAAACCTGGGAGTTCCTGATACCCCAGGAACTTCAGGGAGCCCAGGACGTATGGAGGCTGGAGGAGAATTACCTTAATCAGGTGCAGGGAGTGATAGGGCTGGAACATCTTCTGTCTTACCTCTCGCCGGTCGGTCCCTATGAGGAGCTCACCGATGCCTTAGCCAATACAGGCAGCTACTCCCACCTTGAATTTCTGAAAGGCGCCCGCATGCATCGGGAGCAAATCCTCTCCTTCTATCGGGATAAGGGGGCTCTCCACTCCTACCGCTGGTTCAGCCCTTACACCAAACAGACGGCACCCAAAAGCCACGAGGAGGTTCTCCAGATGAGAGATGAGTGGCGGGAGAAGTGGCAGGAGAGGGGGATGAGGCTGGAGGCAGTGCGCAGAATGTTCGAACCCATTAATCCGGCAGAAATACCCCGCTATTTCTATCAGAAGGAGAGCCTCTCCCACATTATCAAGAGATGTCTGGGAGGTGTTGCTTATCTGGTGATTGTGAACCTTATCCTTTTCTCGCTCACATTTGTCT
>JABXJY010000024.1 GCA_013375385.1 Desulfobacterales bacterium | reverse complement strand
TCTGCCAGCAGCTCATCGAGCTCCACCTGTCCGCACACACTTCTCAGGGTTGTCTGGGCAAGCTGGGAGGTGGCAAAAAGGTAATTCTCTACCTCTATGACGGCATTGTTCGGATCCATGACCCTGAAATAGATAACGGCATTCACCTTAAGGGAGACATTATCCTTGGTGATCACATCCTGGGGAGGGACATCCATGGCCACGAGGCGAAGACTAACCCTCACCAACTTATCAACAATCGGGATAATGATGACAAGGCCAGGACCCTTACTCTTTATTACCCTTCCTAACCTGAAAACAACACCCCTCTCATACTCTCTGAGGATCTTGATCGCTGCGCTCAGAAAGAGGATGAGCAGTACGAGGGCAAGAATATAAAACATAATAACCTCCTTTTGTGTTTGTCGTGTTCATTGTGTTCTTTGAGAAACTACTTCTCCTTTTCGACTATCAGCTCAAGGCCCTTTGAGCCCGTAATCCGTACCTTGTCTCCTTGTTCAGCAACCTCGGCGCTGGTAGCCTTCCAATATTCCCCATGAGCAAAGATTAATCCGACGGGGTCAATCCTCTCCTCCACGACACCAACTTCACCTATCAATCCTTCCATCCCGCTTGTCGGTTTTGTCCTATAGGCCCTGAATGCCAGAAAGGCGATTCCAATAAAGAAACCACCGATCAGAACAATAGTGGGCATCATGAGTCTCAAGGATACCCGAACATTCTCAAAAAGCATCACAGAGCCGAGAGTCAAGGAAATGAGACCGGCCAGAGATAAAAGGCCGTAACTTGCAACCTTTATTTCTGCAATGAAGAATATAATGGCCAGGGCAATGAGGAGAAGCCCGGCATAATTTACCGGTAATGTCTGGAATGCAAAGAAGGCCAATATGAGTGAAATCGCACCAATAACGCCTGGCAGGATAGCACCGGGATGGGCCAGCTCAAAGTAGAGGCCTGCCAGTCCAATCATCATAAGGATATAGGCTATATTTGGGTTGCTGATAGTCCCGAGTACCCTGTCCCTCCATCCTGGAGCAAAAGAAATCAATTCAAGTCCCTTGGTGCCCAGTGTTACCTTATTTTTGCCCACTACTATCTCCCTGCCATCCAAGAGACCTAACAGGTCGTCTATATCCTGTGCCACCATATCAACTACCTTATTCTTGACCGCCACCTCTCCTGTTATGCTCACACTTTCCCTGATAGCCTTCTCAACCCAATCTTCATTCCTTCCTCTCTCTTTTGCAATACTCCGGGCATAGGCAACCATATCATTGACCACCTTCTCAGACATGGTCTTGCTAATCTCCTTGCCATCGGCACTAACAGGATGGGCCGCTCCTATGTTTGTTTGAGGCGCCATGGCTGCAACGTGGGCTGCTATGGTAATCATTACCCCGGCTGAGGCTGCTCTCGCCCCCCGTGGGGCAACATAAACCACCACGGGCACAGAGGCGTTCAGTATGGCCTTCACAATGCTCCTCATAGAGGTATCAAGGCCACCAGGAGTATCCAGCCTGATTATGACCAACATGAGTTTGCTGTCCTCGGCCCGTTTCAGGCCCCTCGTCGCAAACTGGGCCGTGCCAGGATTGATGATGCCCTCAAGCTCAATCACCATGGCACTATTCTGTTCGCCTCGGACATCAAAGATGAGGATGCCCATGGCGAAGGCAACAACAAAGACGATAAGAAGAGCTTTTTTAATCCCTGTATTAATCTCTTAACCTCCTCGGATCTCTCAATCCCAATTTGAGCATGATCTCTTGCACATCCTCCCAAACCTGCCTTTTGCCTTGGGGATACCTCAAGAGATACGCTGGGTGATACGTGGGCATCAAGGGGATACCCATAAAGTTGTGCCACTCACCCCTATCCCTCGTTATTTTAAAGCCTTTGTCTATCAAGCTCTGAGCAGATATCCTGCCAAGGGTACAGATGATCTTCGGCCTGATTAGAGAAATCTGGGCCTCCAGGAAGGGAAGGCACGTGCCTATCTCGTCCGGTTCTGGATCCCTATTGTGTGGCGGATGGCATTTAACTACATTGCAGATATATACCCCGTCTCTTGTTAGACCCATAGCCTTTATAATATCGGTCAGGAGCTTACCCGCCTGGCCTACAAAGGGCCTGCCCGTTAAATCCTCCTCCATCCCCGGGGCCTCACCAACAAAGACAAGCCTGGCCTCAGCTCGTCCCTCACCAAAGACAATATTCTTTCTTTCTGTACCCAGTTTGCACCGGCCACAATTACTAATAAAATCCTCCAACTCCTTAAGGCTATTGCAGGGGAAGTCTTCCCCTGAGGGCGCTCCATCCAATTGAGGACCCCCCTCAAGATAATGCAGACGAGCGGTAGAGAGAAAGGGGGCGTCAAGCCCAATCTCCTGGCTGTTTCTCAACTGCCGTTTTATCTGTCCCACCAGATCCATTACCTCTTCTCTTACATTCATCCTGCCCTTAACCTCTTTACCCTGTCAAGTATTCTGTCTGCCACATCATCCTTTGACATGAGGGGAACTACTTCCTCGTTTCCCTCTCTGTCAATCATCCTGACCTCGTTTGAGTCAGCAGCAAACCCCCTATCTTCCCTTGACACATCGTTGACCACAATCAAATCAAGGTTCTTCTTTCTTATCTTGTCCATTGCATTGGCAACATGGTCAGTGGTCTCTGCGGCAAAACCCACCAGGGTAATGCCTCCCTTATCCTTGCCAAGCTCTGCCAGGATATCCGGTGTGGGCGTCATCTCTACTGTTATGGGGGTTGCCTTTTTCTTTTCCTTTTCGTGGGCCTTTCTCAGGGGTTTGTAATCACTTATGGCAGCTGCCTTGATAACCATGTCCTTGTCCCTATAGTTATGCAAGACCGCCTCTCTCATCTCTTCAGCAGTCTTAACCATAATCACCCCTATCCCCTGAGGCGGATCAAGGTGAGTTGGTCCAGTTACCAGTGTAACCTCCGCCCCTCTCCTCCACGCGGCCCGTGCCAGTGCGTAACCCATCTTTCCTGTGGACCTATTGGTAACGATCCTTACCGGATCAATCCACTCAATTGTTGGACCTGCAGTGATAAGGGCCTTTAAGCCCTCTAAATCGTGATCGCTCAGGATACGCCTTATCTCTTCCATAATAGTTGAGGGATCGGGAAATCTCCCCAAGCCTATCGCCCCTGTGGCTAACATACCCTCTTCCGGTTCCATCACCATGAAACCCCTCTCTCTCAAGCTAAGGATGTTGGCCTGGACTATGCTGTTTGAATACATTTCTTTATCCATAGCCGGACAGATCAAGATCTTGGCAGTGGCTGCCAGGACGAGGGTAGAAAGAAAATCATCTCCAATCCCATGGGCAATCTTTGCCAGAATATTTGCCGTAGCCGGTGCAATTACTATCAGATCACTCTCCTGGCCCAATGACACATGGTCGATTGAGGTTCCATCTTGGGAAAACATGTCCTCTATTACCCTATTGCCGGAGAGCGTTTCAAATGTGAGAGGGGCTACAAACCACGTGGCATTTGCAGTCATTACTACCTGTACCGCTGCACCTGCCTTTCTTAGATACCGCAGCAACTCAGTGGCTTTATAGGCTGCTATACTTCCTGTTATCCCAAGAACTATCTTTTTTCCGGCTACATTTCCCATGCAATGCGCTCTCGACCCCAATAGATTTAATTGTGCATCAGGACTGTCACATTCAGTTAAACAGCATCTCTATTTAAAGCGAAAATATCTGTTTTGGCAACAAAAAACTGACTGTTTACCTTCCCTTTCCAGTAACTTTTAAGATATTGATAAGGTTCAAAGGTTGAGGCACGGTAATTTGTTTATCGAACTGTACTAATTCTTGGCAAGAATTCAGGTCTTGAGAAGCTCCGCCGGAATCTGATCACCTTGAGAAAGTGGATCCGCCCTGGGCGGACCGGATAGGTTTTGAATGGGTAGCGGGGGCATTAGATCTGTATTCATAAGCGGAACATGATGGGTGGGACTACCTGTTCACCAAGAGAGAAAGATCATGTTCTGTAATACCGTGAAATCTTACTGTTTTTGTTCTTGATTTGTGACCGGACATGATCTCTATCCTCTCTTTAGCAACCCTTAGGCGCCTGGACAATAATGCTATCAGGTCCTGATTCGCCAAACCATCAACAGGGGCTGATTTCACTTTTACCTTGATGATACCTCCCTCAAAACCCACTATCTTATTCACCGATGAGCGGGGTACCAATTTGACCCTGAGGACGGGATCTTTCCCGGGAAGTCCCTTTCCATCCATTCCTATCCTGCACCGAGCTGGACTGCGAACCGGAGCAAAGTCTGAACGACAAAGGTCTGCAAGAAGATGATAGCCAGGATAACAATAATAGGTGAGAAATCGAAGCCGCCAAAACTTATGGGCAACCTCCTCCTTATGTTGTAGAGGACAGGTTCAGTTACAGCATATAAGACCCTCACGATGGTATTATAAGGATCAGGGTTCACCCAGGAGATTATAGCCCTTCCAATAATAATCCACATATAAATAGTCAAAGCTATGTTCAAAATCTTTGCAACTGCTATTAAGAAATTAGCTACAATAAACATCTTCTATCTCCAAAGAAGGGAAGATGTTAGAGCAGGCCATAAGCCGGGTTCTGTTTCCCATATCGGTCACCCTCTATGGGACGATGGTCATTCATCTAGTCCCGCCGTTGCCGGCGGGATCAAGCGACCTACCCGGAGACTCGGGCGGGCAACCCTCAAACGCCTCTCTATTTGGTCTTGCTCCAGGTGGGGTTTGCCAAGCCTCCGATGTCGCCACCGGAGCGGTGAGCTCTTACCTCGCCTTTTCACCCTTACCCAATCAGATGAGCTCGCCATCCAATGGGGCGGTATGTTTTCTGTGGCACTTTCCTTCCCGTCGCCGGGACTCCGTGTTACGGAGCACCCTGCCCTGTGGAGCCCGGACTTTCCTCCCTTCGTTTTGGGGTCAGGTCTTGACATTTGACACAAAAGCCTCAAGCCAAGTATCTCCTCCCATATTGTTAATTGTGTCAAATGTCAAGACCTGACCCCTCTCGAACAGCGACCATCTGTCCTGCTCTAACATTAGCATCATTCACAATCCCTCGATCCCGCTATCGTTCCCCCAGTAGATAATCCTGCTGCAATGGGGGCAGCTCTGCAGTGAATCTCCTTTGATTAGTTCATTATACTGCTGGGGGGGGATACCTAAGTGACATTCCTGACAAACGCCATCTATCACTGGAACGACCACCCGACCTCTTAAATGCATCCTTAATCCATTGTACCGTCTTAATAAATCCTCGTCGATGTCTGGAGACAATCGGGCCCTTTTCTCATTAAGAGATTCAACCTCTCTATCAAGTTCTCTCATTCTCTGGGAAAAGTGTTTTTCCTTGCTCTTATACTCTTCTTGAGATTCCTCCCATCTAGCAGTGTTATCGGCACATTCCTTCTCCTGGGTCTCAATCTCTTCCATCCACTTTATCACCGCTTCTTCTCTTTGAAAAGCAAGTTCCTTGAGCTCCTCAATCTCTTTCAAGACAGCCTGGTATTCCCTATTCGTCTTGACGTCATTCAGTCTTAACCTGCTCTTCTTAAGCTTGAGGTCTATCTCTTCTAACTCCCTCTCAACCTTCCTCCTCTCTATTTTTAGTTCTTCGAGGGTGGATAAATCCTGCTCCATGGCATTCTTTAGAAGATCGAGACCCTCTCCCAGTCTCTCAATCTCCTTAGGAGTGTGCTCTTTTTCCCTCCTTATATTACCAAATTGAGTATCAATTGACTGTATCATTAAGAGTGACTTAAGCCTTTCATCCAATTTCGCACCTTACATGGTCTTTATCAGACAAAATGAAAGGGCGTCTTGTGCTAAAGTGGCGCCCTCTCTTCCTTAAGATGAACGTCTTAAAAGACACCCATCGATAATCGAGCATCTTTTTTCTTATCCTATAAAAAGCCCTGATGGGCCCACCTGGCCTCGAACCAGGGACCTACCGGTTATGAGCCGGTGGCTCTTCCAACTGAGCTATGGGCCCGTTTTATCTGCTGAGCCATGGTAACTGAATTGAGATTTCGATGTCAAGGAAAATAAAGACAATTGAGCGGGTTTGACTAGAATTCAGTGAAGGTCTCCAATAATTTCCTCCTCCGTGGGTGTCTCAATTTCCTCAAGGCCTTAGCCTCTATCTGCCTTATCCTCTCTCTCGTAACACTGAACTCTCTGCCCACCTCCTCCAGGGTATGATCGGCCTTTTCGCCTACACCAAATCTCTTTCTCAATACCTTTTCCTCTCTGGGTGTCAGGGTAGTCATCACATTCCTCGTCTGCTCACTCAGGTCAAACTTCGTAACCGCTTCGACCGGGGACATTATCTTTTTATCCTCAATGAAGTCTCCTAAATGACTATCCTCTTCTTCGCCAATGGGCGTTTCCAGGGAAATGGGCTCCTTGGCTATCTTCAAGACCTTCCGCACCTTTTCAAGGGGGAACCCCATCTTCTCTGCGATTTCCTCTGGATTTGGCTCCCTACCATGCTCTTGAACCAGGCTCCGTGTAATCTTGATAAGCTTGTTGATTGTCTCTATCATATGAACCGGAATCCTTATCGTTCGTGCCTGGTCAGCAATGGCCCTTGTTATAGCTTGCCTGATCCACCAGGTAGCATAGGTGCTGAATTTATACCCTCTTTGATACTCAAACTTATCTACCGCTTTCATCAAGCCGATATTCCCCTCCTGGATAAGATCAAGAAATTGAAGACCTCTATTGGTATACTTTTTTGCAATACTTACCACCAACCTGAGATTAGCCTTTATAAGCTCATCCTTAGCGGCCTCTGCCTTCCTTAGGCCGTCCTCTATCTCCTTGTCTATCCTTTTCAACTCTTCGAGGGACATAGTCGTCCTATTCTCTATTCCATCAATATGGTCCTTGGTTTCTTTTGTCCTGGCTGTTAGAGACAAAATCTCTTCTTTTGACATATTTAAGGCCTCAACCTTCTTGCCACCTTCTTCACGGGTTGATAATTCCTCCAGGCACCCCTCAAGATAAGACAGTGGTTTTCCACCCGCCCTTACCAGACAATCAGCCAACGTCTTTTCCAATTCTTCTAAACCGTCAAGGATTTCCCTATATCTTTCTACCATCTTTTGAATATGCCCTTTTTCCAACTTAAATGACTTCATCGTCTCAAAGATCTTACGTTGCTTTCTGTCAACGGCGGCCCTTAGTCTTTTTCTTTGAGCCGAATCACGGCAACCCTTCAAATCAGGCCACAAGGTGCAGATTTCCTGATCCACGGCATCCATCTTATGTATGAGGCTGAGCAAGAAACCCCTCCTTTGACCGATTTGATGCAAATTGCATTCATCCTCTATATCATTGACTATATCCCTCACCTTTACCGTTCCCGCCTCTAGATCTCTACCTAATTCCGTTAGGTATTCTATGCCTAAACGACACCTAATGAGGGCATTCAGTACCTGATTCTCGCCGGCTTCAATCCTCTTTGCTATCTCCACTTCTCCTTCTCTGCTGAGCAGTGAAATAAGACCCATCTCCCTTAAGTACATCTTGACCGGATCATATGTCTTTGTAGTAAAATCCTCCTCGAGTTCGTTAAGGGAATTCTTTCCTTCTTTATTTCCCTCTTCCCCCTCGTCGGGCTTTTTCTTGCTCTTTTGGATCTTTCCAGCGGCAGGTTCACTTACTACCTTGATGTTCAGATCTTCGAACATCTGCAACAGATCATCGATCTCCTCCGATGATATTACGTCATCGGACAGATCCTCATTCAGCTCCTGGTAGGTAATGTAACCCTTATCCTTGCCAATGTTAATTAACCTCCGCAAGTTAATCTCATTACCGTTTTTTGCCATATAAAACCTCCTTTATAAAGGACTAATTCTCCTTGCTAGGTAAGTCAAGATCGTGCCTTGCCTTTATCAGACGATTTAACGTTTCTATATCGCCTTCAGCTGATGCCTTTCTCATAGATTGAGATCTCTTGACGCTGGCTATCTTTTGAACAAACTCATTAACTGCCTGGCTGACCGACTCATCAGTATACATAGGCTCAGACATCAAAAGAGGTCTGAGCTGTTCCTTTGCCACAGGGCTGTCAAGAAATCCCTCGATCCTATCCAAGTCTCCTCCAGGGGGACGTTTTTCCATAAAGACCCTGATAATCTTAATGATCTCGGGATCAGAGATAATCAATTCCCATTCCTGATCCCTGAAGGTGTCAATCGTTTCCGGGTAATAGACCAAAAGGTTGAGAAACTGTAGATCAGAGCCGTACTTCCTTGGATCTTGACCCGAAAGAAGCCTGTTTTTGATCTGAGAGGTGTCCCTGCTTTCTGCTCTTTTATCCTCTCGGCGCCTTAATTCTTCCCAGACGACAGCCTCATTTATACCTGTCTTCTCTGAAAACCTGTGCACGTATAAAGACTTGATAGCTCCCTGTTCTATGTCCATAAAAATGGGCAAAACCTCGTTCAATACCTTAATCTGTCCATCAATTCCGGCATCCATATGGGCCAATGCCTGATCAAGATAGAAATCAAAAATAGGTGTTTCCCCCCGTAAGAGTTCCTTGAACTCATCTGAACCGTACCTGTTTACAAAACTATCCGGGTCTTCTCCTTGCGGAAGAACAAGAACCTTTGCGGAAATGCCTCCATTCAGAAATAGGGGAAAACTCTTCAAGGCAGCCTCTCGCCCTGCATCATCAGGATCAAATAAAACTGCCACCTCTCTTGTATATCCTTTTAATCTCCTTACCTGGTTACTCGTAAGTGCGGTCCCCAAGGTGGCAACCACATTTGAAATGCCTTGCTGCCTAAGAACCAGCATATCCATATATCCCTCTACGATTATTGCCAGGCCTCTTTCCCTGATATCTTTAAATGCGGAATCAAGGCCATACAAGGAATCTCCTTTATGATAGAGTGGTGTCTCTGGTGTATTGATATATTTAGGTAGGGAATCATCGAGGATCCTCCCCCCAAAACCAATAACTCTACGATTGAGATCAAAGATAGGAAATATTATCCTGCCCCTGAAACGATCATAGTAGTCTCCATCCTTTTTAGGGACAAGAAGCCCGGCCTTTCCTCCTCTACCAAGAGAAATATTCTTTGATCTGAGGTAATTGACCAATCCGTCCCACTTGTTGACTGCGTATCCAAGTCTAAACGCGGAAATGGTCTCTCGAGATATATGTCGTCTCGAAAAATAGTCCCTCCCAGGCCTTCCATCGGCATTCTTTACTAACGTTGTATGAAAATAGTCAGCGGCCAGGTCATTTATCTTGAACAACTGCTCTTTTAATTCGGTCTTCTCTCTTTCAGCAGCGACATCTCCATATCGGGGTAGATCAATATTATAGCGCTCAGCCAGATCCTTGAGAGATTGGGGGAAAGTGAGATTATGATACTCCATCCAAAAGGTAAACACATCACCGCCCCTGCCACAACCAAAACAATGATATATCTGCTTGTCCTGGTTAACGGTGAAAGAAGGTGATCGTTCGGAATGAAAGGGGCAGAGGCCGACATGATTCTGCCCCCTCTTCTTGAGTTGGACATGCTGTCCGATGATCTCAACAATGTCCGCCGCCTTCCTTACCTCTTCTTTGGCCTCTGAAAAATCCATAATGTAAGTGCCTAAAGTTGTAAGTGACTAAAGTGAACTAAGGTGCCTAAAGTGAGCTAAAGTGTTTAACCATTTTGTCTCTTTTAAACTTTAGGCATTTGCAACTTTAGGCATTTTAGCTCACTTAAAGTTCAACTATGGTTACGCCATCACTCCCCCCGTCCTTAGCTCCGGAGATGAAATCCTTCACGCAAGAATTCCCCTTTAGATGCTCTCTGATAGCCTTTCTTAAGGTCCCTGAACCAATACCGTGAATTATCTTTACTCTTGCATACCCATGGACCACGGCCTGATCTATTATCCTGTCCACCAGGGGGAGGGCATCGGCAATAGTATAACCAATAAGGTCTAACTCTCTTTTATCCGTGGCTGTGCTTGAAACAGACCATTGTTTGCCCCTTTCCTGGCTTTCCTCCTGTTGAGAAGGTGCCCTTGATTCCGGAATCACCTCAGATGAATCAACAGTAAGCTTTACATTTCCTATTAGGACCTGGGTCTTTGAGGAGTTCTCATCGATACCAATAACCCAACCTCTCTTTTTGGATTTCTTATGGAAAACAGGCTGCCCGATAGTGACGGGACTATGATCAGCTGACTCTTTTCCCTCCTTGAGGCCTGCTATGGCGTCCATCAGGTCCCTTCTTACCCTGGTGTATCTCTGGGTTGCTTTGAGCTGGCCATCTGGCCCTTTTTCTTTTAGATATCCTATCGCCTCACCAAACTCCCTTTTTGCCTCAGATAGGAGTTCCTCTGCCACCTGTTCTTTTCGAGCCAGCATCTCATTTTGTCGTTCACTCAATCTCTCCCGTTCTTCATCTAGCCTCTTCTTGGATTCCACGTATTCTTGCCTGGCGACTGCAACAGCCTCTTTCTCTGTTTTCAGTTCCTTCATCATCTTGGCAAGCTCTTCCATCACCAAATCAGGCCCTCTTCTGTCTTTTCCCAGGTAGGTAGCAGCCTTATCAATTATCTCGGGCTTAACGCCTATATCCTGCGCTATCTCCACCGCATGACTGACTCCTGGCATCCCAGCCAGTAATCTGAATGTAGGTCTCCCCCTCTCCTGATCAAACTCGACAGAGGCATTCCGGGCCTTCTTGTTAATCAGACCATATGTTTTCAATCTAAGGTAATGTGTAGAGATTGCACTCAGGGAACCCTTCTCCGAAAGGTAATCCAGGATAGCCATAGCCAGTGAGGTACCCTCATCTGGATCTGTTCCTGCTCCAAGCTCATCCAGGATTACCAGAGAGTTTTCACCTGCCACTTCCACAATCTCTTTTAAATGTTCCAGGCGGGCGGAGAATGTGCTTAATCCCGCCAATATATCCTGTTCGTCTCCGATCTCGGCAAGTATGTTATCAAAAGCACCCAGCCGGCTTCCCTCCTTGGCAGGGATATGCATGCCAGCCTGAGACATAAGGGCTAACAGGCCAAGTGTCTTTAGTGCCACAGTCTTTCCGCCCCTATTGGGACCTGAGATTATAAGGATGCTTTTTTCTGCATCTATTTTGATTTCTATAGGGACTACCCCTTCTTTACTTCCCGTCTTATCACCTTTATCGGAATCAAGATAGAGGGACAGGAGTATAGGGTTCAAGGCGTCCAAAAGATACACGATCTTTTTTGAGGTAAGAATAGGGCTTATTCCGTTTATGGCCCTACTAAATTCTGCCCTGGCAAAGATGCCGTCACTCCTTCCCATAATCTCTAAACAGGTAAGGAGTTCAGATGAAAAATCGGATACGAAGTCTGTAAGCCTTTCTAAGACCTTTCTCTCCTCCTCCCTTTCCCTATCTGTCACCTCAACGAGATGATTGTTCTCCTCCACTACCGCAAGTGGTTCCACAAAACACGTGGAGTGAGTCCTGGAGTAGCCATGGACAATCCCCTTAATAGAACTTCTCTTATCGGTTCTAATAGAAACAACATAACGTCCATCTCTTACTGATACGAGGTTATCATCGTTAAGTTCGAGGCTGCTTAAGATATCATTGAGCTTTTTCTCCAGCACCCCTCTCAGGGATACCCTCTGGGATCTTACGGTTGCAAGTAATGGACTTGCAAGATCAGATATTCCTCCATCTCCCGTTATTGACCTTCCAATCTCTTCAGCAAGATCATGACATGCTGGAATATTATCAAGTATATCCATCAAGGAAGGGCATAGGTCTCTTGACTCATATATCCAATTCTTTACCTGATCAGATACCCGTATCAGATTATGAATCGATAAGAGTTCTTTCGGTTCCAGATAGGCGCCCTTTTTGACAGCTTTCCTTAAGGTAGGCCTGAGATCAACAAGGCTCGATAGAGAGACAAGTCCTTTGGTGAGCAGAAGCACTTTCATCTCCGAAACGAGTCTCTGCTCAGCCTCAATAGATTCCAGTTCTTTTACTGGCTTAAGTGACAGACAGTCTGAACGACCTAAGGGAGAAGCAGCGTAATTCGATAAGATATTGAGCAGCCGATAGTATTCAAGTACCCTAAGTGAGTATTCTATCATGTGGGTTTGAAAGGATTAAACCCTGTCTCCCTAACTCAATAGTTCTCGGGCTATCCTATTGACTTCACGGCCATCAGCCCTCCCCGTCAACTTAGGCATCACCGATTTCATAACCCTACCTAGGTCTTTTGGACTACTGGCCGATATTTCCTCAATTGCCTGAGTTACTACTTCTTTAATTTCTTCGGTTGACAACTGGGGCGGTAAATAACTGGATAAGATTCTTAACTCTGCCTCCTCTTTTTCCACGAGATCATGACGTGAACCCTGACCAAATTTGTCAATTGCCTCCTTGCTTTTCTTGATCTCAGATGATATTACGCCCCTAATCTGATCATCGGTAAGTTCCTTGCGTAACTCAACCTGTTTATTCTTCATTGCAGACTTCAACCCTCTTAATACGGAAAGTCTTCCCTTATCCTGCTCCTTTATTGACTTTTTTAAATCAAGAAGAATATCATCATATAAGCCCATAGCGATTTTCCCTTCAAAAATTAAATTTTTTTATATAACAACTCTCTCGCTAAAAGTCAATAAAAATATTGATTTTTTTTGGTATCAACCACCCCTTTTTTCACTATATCGATGGCTTCCTCTAACTTAATTGATCCATCATAAAGGGCCCTTCCTATTATTATGCCACTCACACCATCCTCTTCTAATCTTGCCAAATTCTCTATATCCTTGATTGATGATATTCCACCTGCTGCAATAGTTTCTACATTCATAGCCGTTGCAAACTTCCTTACAGCATCTATATTCGGACCTGTCTTCATTCCATCCCTCTTTATATCCGTGTAGATAATAGAGTTGATTCCCATATCTTCAAACCTCTTTGCCAGATCAATAGCAGTAGTACTGGTAGGCTCTGCCCAACCTTCAACACATACATAATTATCCCTTGAATCAATACCCAGGATAATTCTACCCGGATACTTCTTGCATGCCATGTCTACTAAATCCGGATCCTTGTAGGCTACTGTGCCTATGATAATCTGGTCAATACCCAGATCAATATACCCCTCTATGGTATCCAGATCCCTAATACCACCACCTAATTGCACCGGGACAGAGACCGCATCTACCACATTTCTTATAACCTCTTTATTGTAAGGTATTCCATGAACAGCCCCATCCAGATCGACAAGGTGCAATCTCTTTGCCCCTTTCCTTTCCCATTGTAACGCCATCTCTTCAGGGTAATCAGAAAATATAGTCTCCCTGTCCATGAAACCCTGCTCCAATCTTACGCACCTACCTCCCTTGATGTCTACTGCCGGTATAATGATCACCTGTAGTTACCTCTTAATCAACCCCAAAAAGGATCGACCTTCCCCTGTCAGAATAGCCCCAGTCTCCCGGCTCAATAAAATTTTCGGGATTAAAACCATTTCCAAAATGAGCCCTCTTGTTCAACCAGTGTTTTTGGTCCTGATGCATGGAGCCCTGTCTGGATTAGCGACTTTTTTCGTTCCCGAGTCAGTGCCCAGAAAATAGTCAATCCCAGGAGGCCACCTAACCCATTCAGAACAATATCACGCCAGGCAAAAAATCTTAGCGGTAGAATTCCCTGGTAGAGCTCATCTATGGTACCAAGCGCACCAGTAATCATGGCAGAGCGAAAGTAAACCCTGTTAGATTTCGCACGAGGCATTATACCCCTCTCTCTCCCCTCTCTTTCTCTAATGGCATGGAGTATCAAGATCCCCAAGATTGCATACTCCGGCAAGTGGGTTAGTTCGTAAGGGTTTGGAATAACAAGATAGAATAGACTGGCAAAGCCTATTAGTCCGCCTATTATGAGGACAAAGGAGGGGAATTTTCGTCTATTGTAAGAAAAGATAGCACCTGCCGAAATTATGAGAACAACCCCCAGAAAAACCTCAACACCCAATACGAAACGGGAAATCGATTCCGCCGACCACCTGGAGGAAGCCCACTGTATCAATAGCGGAAGATAGGGTGTTGCAGTCAGGACAATCAGGAGATATCCATATACCGCCAACCATCTGGGGGTAAGATAGCCCATATTACAGCTCTTGAAGACTTGAAAATATGACTTTCAGGACGGATGAAGACTTCGAAAAGGTATCCTCGTTTTAGGTCATGGTAAAGTGTAACTGTTTTTGAGAGAGGAGCAATTCATTTCTTGCTCCTTTCTTTATCTCAAGCTCTATGGATCTATCTGATTCAGTCAATGAGTATGTTAAGGCGGCTCAGATTTACACCCAGTGAGGTGCACGCCTTTTTCAAGGAATTCAGGGCAGCCCTGTCCATGTTCCGGAATGAAATAATCACATCGGAGATTTGGTACTTATCTACGATCTCATTCAGGCAATCCTTTCCTCCAAACACGGGATATCCCAGGAATCGCCTGTCCTGCTTTCGGATATCGTCATCGATAAACCCTACCAGGGCCAGCCCTAAGTTCCGGTTCCCTTCGATTTCCTGCATAACGAGTTGGCCGCCTGCACCGGCACCGTAAATGAGTGCCTTTTTTCTTCCCTCCATAACATTCTTTGGGGTAGCTTCACCTATGAGACGGTACGAAAAACGGGAGGCTGTCACAAGCACAAACAAAATCATCCAGTAGATTACAAACAAGCTGCGGGAAAACCCCATGAAGCGATAAATCCCTAAATTAACGAGGACGGATAAGACCGTGCCGGCAGTGATCGCCTTGACATAGACGATCACGTCTCTCATCCCCACATATTGCCATATACCTCGATAGACACCCAAAAGGAAAAAGCAAAAAAGCTGGCATGCCACGACGATGGGTAACGATTTGAGGAAGACGGGAAAATTTGCACCATAGGCACTGCCCTCAAACCTCAGCAGGTAGGAAGACCAGTAGGCCAGTGGAATGAGGATGAGATCCAGCAGCACCTCGAACAACCTTCTTTTGTAGGTTATTTCTATCAATAGGGGAGTGAGCTTACCTTCTTTGGCCTCAGAAAGGATGGACTCTTCTGGATATACCTTGACCCTGGCCAGGCTTATCCAGAAAAAGATGATAAAAAGAAGATAGATTGCAACAAGGACCAGACTAACCCCTAACGAGAGACGGGTAGTGGTCATGGCCAGAAGGCCGGACACAGCAGCAAAGCCGTACAGTATCAGCACAGCGGTCCTCTCGGAGAATCCGATAGCTACCATTCGGTGAGAGGAGTGATCCCGTCCTCCCACTGAAATGGGGCGACCGGAAAGCTTCCTCATCAGGCTGACAAACGTAGTATCCAGGATGGGTATGAACAGGATCAGGATAGGAATGGCCAGCACAGAGACCAGGTGGCCTGATCGGGCGCCAGTCATCAATCCTGAAGCTTCGGTAGTCAGTCCAGCCAGAAGAAATCCGATAAAGAGGCTGCCCGAGTCACCCATGAAGATAGAGGCGGGATAAAAATTATAGATCAAAAATCCTAGTAAGGAGCCAAGAAATACAGACAGGAAAAGGAGTGCCGGAACAATACTCGCACCTCCGGAGGTAACCTGAGACAAGAATAGAAAAAGGCCTGCTATAAAGGCAGTACCTGCCGATAATCCATCCATATTATCCAAAAGATTAAAGGCGTTGGTGATGCCCACGATCCAGAAGATGCTTATCACCAGATTGGCGGTCATGGACTCAAACCAGTTTATCTGGAAGCCAAAAATGACCAGTACAGAGGCGATAATGATCTGACCCACCAGTTTGTGCTGGGGATTGATCTCAAAGAGGTCGTCAACCAGGCCAAGGAGAAAGATAGCCATGCCACCCAGGGCAAGAGGCAAAAGGGGCTCTATTGAGGCATAATAACCAGATACAAGGGAGGCCAGTTGCCAGACCACCATCATGGTGAAGAAGATGCTCACCCCTCCTAAAAGGCCAGTCGATCTCCTGTGCCACCTGTCATCCCTGGGTCTGGCCACAAAATTTCCCTTAACAGCCAGGTGCCTCATCAAGGGGGTCAGGAAGAGCGAGAGCAAAAAAGAGGCCAAGAAGGTAAAGGTATATGAATGAAGGGGACTCATTTCTTGTAGTAATCAATCACGCTCTGAATGATACCCCTAAGATCTGTGTTGGGCTCAAAATGAATAAGATTCTTTAGCCTGGTTATGTCTGGACAACGCCTCTGCATGTCCTCGTAGCCAGGTCCGTAGGCCTTTTCATAGGAGATGTATTCCATCTCAGATGAGCTTCCAGTCATCTCCTTGACCATGAGGGCAAGATCCATAATGGTGACCTCCTCATCATTCCCCACGTTAAAGATCTGGCCTACAGCCTTTGGTTCAGCCATGAGCTTTGTCAGTGCATCGATGACGTCTGCAATGTAGGTAAAACTCCTGGATTGGGAGCCGTCACCATATACTGTAATGGGCTTACCAATAAGGGCCTTCTGGACAAAGTTGGGGATGACCATTCCATATTGCCCGGTCTGCCTTGGTCCAACCGTATTAAAGAGTCGCCCAATAATAATCGGCAGCTTTTTTTCCTCATGGTAGGCCAGCGCCAGAAATTCATCCAGTGCCTTGGAACAGGCATATGCCCAGCGTCGCTTTGTTGTGGAACCCATGAGGAAATCCGTATCCTCCAAAAGGAGCCGAGTATTCTCTCCATCCATGACTTTACCGTACACCTCGCTGCTTGAGGCAATAAACAGTTTTTTCTTATACCGGTTGGCAAGCATAAGAATCATCTCGGTCCCCTTCACATTTGTCTCAAGGGTCTCAACCGGTCGATTCATGATGAGCTTTACGCCCACGGCTGCAGCCATGTGATAGATCTGATCGCACTTGAACACCAGCTCATTCATAACGGCCTCGTTCAGGATCGTATCCACTACCAGATGAAACTTCTCCCTGTCTTGGTACTGTTCGATGTTCTTGAGACTTCCTGTTGAGAGGTCATCCACTACGAAGACCTCATCTCCCATCTCTAAGAGCTTATCTGCCAGATGAGAACCTATGAATCCTGCACCGCCTGTAATCAAGACCTTCATTTTGAGTGCCTAAAGTGAGCTAGGATTTAAATTGCGTGAAATACCAGAATCGCAAATCTCATATCACATGACAATAACTAAAAGTCAAGCTTTCTTCGCGTCAAGCCAACCACCTCTCTCGCCACATCTCCCACATCAAAAGGGACCACAGACGATAGTGATGGTTGACCTTACCAGAGAGATGCTCATTTATTATCTTCTCTACAACAGCGTGATCGAAAATGCCCTCTCTTCTCAATCTCTCAGGGGAAAGATAATCCAAAAGCAGGTCTTTCAACTCACTGCGAAACCATCGGTCAATGGGAACGGCAAAGCCCATTTTGGGTCTCTCAAATAGCTCTTTTGGCACATATCGAGCCAGAAGCTTCTTGAGAAGATACTTGCCGGTGCCATTTCTATATTTCAGGTGCTCTGGCAGAGGGGAGGTATACTCTAAAATCCTATCATCTAAGAGCGGCACCCGTACCTCAAGGCTTGCAGACATACTCGCCCTATCAGATTTTGTCATCATTGCATCAGGGAGATAGGTCTTCTGGTCGACCCTCATCAAACGAGAAAGAAGCGGCCAACCCTCCGTCTCTTTAAAGGTCTTTTCGAACATCCCTTTAGACAATGTCTGCTCGGTCAGCCGGATCAAATCATCCTCAGACCAGAGGCAGATGGTCATCCTGTATAGGTCCGGGATTCGGGTCCGACCCATCAGGTTAATCAGTTTTTGCCACTTATCAGGAAAATTGGCTACCCTAAAACGTTGAGGAAGAAGCTGGCGCCATGGGAGATAGCACTTTTCAACCCAGTGGCCCGGTATACCTTCCAAGAGCACCCCCAGGGGTCTTTTTATCGATCCGGGAAGACGTTGGAGCACCTTGGCCATGGCCTGAGTGCTCCAATAACGTACGTATCCAGAGAACTGTTCATCTCCACCATCCCCGGAAAGGGCAACCTTCACCTGGGAACGAGCAAGTTGACACACCAGATAGGCAGGAATGGCAGAGGAATCAGCGAAAGGTTCATCGTAGATTTCAGGTAATCGCGGAATAACATCAAGGGTCTCTTTGGGCGTGACGTAAAGCTCAGTATGATTCGTACCTAAGATTTTTGCCACCTTTGAGGCCCACGGTGCCTCATTGTATTCCCTCTCTTTGAAACCCATGGTGAAGGTCCGAACAGGTGATGCACTTACCTTTTGCATGAACGCCACCACAACCGAGGAGTCTATCCCGCCGCTCAGCAAGGCGCCAAGGGGCACATCACTCACCATGTGGTCAGAGACCACCTTGCTGAGCAGTTCATCCAACTGTAATACCTTTTCTTCCTCGCGATCGCTCCAGGATCCTGAGTGATTTATCATTTCTGGGAGCTCTGAGAAGGTTTTGGAGATCAGATTTTTTCCATTGTAAACCAGGTAATGCCCAGGGGTAAGCTTATAGGTATCCTTGAAGATAGTTCTTGGCGTAGGGATATATTGATAATGGAGAAACAGGGGGATAGCCTCAAGATCAATATCCCTCTTAAAGGACTTAAATGCCATAAGAGCCTTGAGCTCAGATGCAAAAAGAAGGTTTCCCTTACTAAGGTAATAATAGAGTGGTTTGATGCCTAACCGATCCCTGGCTAAAATCAATTCGTTCTTTCGGTCATCCCAGATAGCAAGTGCAAACATCCCGAAAAACCGTGAAAAACAATCAACCCCCCACTCTAGATAAGATTTGAGAACTACCTCGGTGTCAGAATTACTTTTAAAATGGTAGCCTACCTGCTCTAATTGGTGACGCAATTCCTTGAAGTTATAGACCTCACCGCTGTAGCTAATCCACACCGTTCCATCATCACTTTCCATTGGCTGATGAGCCTTACTGGAAAGGTCAATGACCGCGAGCCTCGTGTGGCCAAGGCCGATTTCTTTTTTTTCATCAAAAAAAAGGCCCGAATCATCCGGGCCCCGATAGGCAAGGGTTGATACTGCTTGCGGAAGAGATTCACGTAACGTATTAAAATCCTTCCTGGATCTAAAACCGACTATACCACACATAAGACCTTATAATAATTGGATT
>JABXJY010000464.1 GCA_013375385.1 Desulfobacterales bacterium | reverse complement strand
GAAACACTAAAAGAGCTTGCCCGTTCAGTGGTAAGTATAAGCGTTTATGGGGTCAAGCCAAAGGAGACAACCTGACAGAGGCGGTGAAGGAAGTTTCACCATGAGTTCACACATGTCGGTTTGGATGAAACAACACCCACTTGCTATCTACTTTATACTGGCTAATGTAATCTCGTGGATTATCTGGACGCCTCTGGTTCTCTCTTCGCTGGGTATTCGTGATGTGCCAGTTTTACCATATCATCATTTCTTTGGAGCACTTGGACCAATACTCGCTGCGATTATGGTGACAGGAATCAGTAGCGGAAAGACGAGTCTCCGAGAATTACTTGGTCGAATTGTAAGGTGGCGTGTTGGTATCAAATGGCATCTCATTGCCCTGTTCGGCCCGGTGGCACTGTTTGCAATTGCAGCAGTAGCTGTCCGTGTCCGGGGGGATGCGTGGGCAGATTTCAGCCAGTTCGGATTAGCGGAGGAATTTCCCCAATTCGGACTGATTGCCATCTGGATATTTTATACACTAACCTTTGGACTGGGCGAGGAAGCAGGATGGAGAGGATATGCCTTGCCGAGGCTTCAAAAAAGCCGCAGCGGCTTGTCAGCCACGCTTATTCTCAGTGCGTTGTGGGCTCTTTGGCATCTGCCGATGTTCTGGTATAGACCAGGCTATGCAAACATGAATACAGGGGGAATTATCGGTTGGTTCTTCAGCCTTGTCACCGGGGCAGTTCTTCTCACCTGGTTGTATAACAGTAGCAAAGGGAGTATTTTAGTAGTCATTTTATTCCATGGTTCCGTAGATGTTGCATTTACAACCAGAATTGCTCAAGGAGACATAGTGAATATAATGGGCATGCTGATTATGGTTTGGGCCATTATCGTGGTAATTGTGACAGGACCCGCTAATCTTTCCCGCTCCGGTAAGCACACTCTCCAATCTTAATGATTGGTTACGCCCTTGCGGAAGAAAACTATTAGGGCCCGCAAATGATGCCCTATCTTCATATAGTATGAGCTTCGCACCAATTATTTCGCCCAAAAGCTTATCACATCGGAAAGCTAAGAACCGATAAATGAACAAAGCAGGAAGAATGGAGGATAGAGAAAAGAGCTTCACCCCGGACAGGGACCAACTGC
>JABXJY010000202.1 GCA_013375385.1 Desulfobacterales bacterium | reverse complement strand
GGCTTTAAGGCTGAGGTGCCAAAGATAAAGAAGGGATCATAGTTCTGGATCTCCATCCTCTCATTCTTGAGACTTCTCTTCAACGCCGACCATACCCCTGGCTCCAGCAGCACATCCCGGGCATCGATCACCAGATAGCCACCATTGGCCCGCAGGAAAGAACCGGCTTTGATCTGCATAAAGTCGGCCTGCCAGATCCCTGACCGTCCAACACTCCGCTCAACCATCCCAAAGAGGTTGCGATAGGTGGGAGAGGTCTCGATAATCACCGGGGATCCCTTGACCTCCGAGTTGTCGATGATCACATTTACCTGATATTCGCGAAAGGTGTCTTCAGGGGAAGGTAGGGTAAGTCCGGGGATAGGCTGAACCTGGGCCTCAGATCCCTCCTTAAAGCGGTTTATATTCTCCAGAATGTCCTCCTTTGTCTCATCCAAATACCTGTTGATCTTTTCATTCTGATACTTCTCCTTAATCTCCCCGATCAGTTCCTTCAAACCGGGCAGTACCGCCTCTTTCTCTAAGGCGGTAAGTTCTTTGCGAATCTCTTTGCCTATCTTCTTGGATTCCTGAAAAACCTTGCTCACTTCCTCTGAAAGCTCGGAGTATTTCTTCTTTAACCGTTCGAACTCCTCCCTGGGGAATTTTCCTTCCTCGGTGGTTTTCTCCAGTTGATCCCAGGGAACGGGCTTATCCATTACCACCGGAAATATATCCGGCTTCACATAGGGACCCATCTGGAGCTGAACCAAGGTGAAATTCTCCCGGGAGAGCTTTTTTTCCAGATCCCTGATGATCGTTTGTTCTTTTTCCTTGGATTTCTCCAGAATCTCCCTCCCCTTTCTTTGATAATCATCGCTTTCCAAGATCAAGGGGATGTTTCGCTGTAAAGATGATATGAGTTCCTCCATATCCCGCTTGAAGGCCTTTCCCTTTGCTGCAGGTAGACTAATCAAGAGGGGTATATCGGGATCTTTGAAGTTGTTAACATAACATTTATCCTCCAGAATCTTTCCCTCCTTTTCTACCCGCTCCAGAAGGTATTTTATCGTAGTCCTCCTTCCGGTGCCACTGGGGCCAGCCACAAAGATATTGTAGCCCAGAATCCCCATATCCAATCCCAGCTGTATTGCTTCGAGGGCCCTATCCTGCCCGATAATCATCTCCGTGGATGAGACCTCCTCTGTGGTAGAAAAGCCTAGGCTTTCCGGGTCACATCTCCACCGCAGATGTTCCACCGGAACTTCCTCGTACTTGCCTTCCATCTTTTCCTCCTATTTCAGGAAAATCATGCCAGTTCCCTGCCATGTTGGGGTGAAAAACATTGGGGTTCATCTTGATGTAAAACGCCCTGGGCGTTGAGATGAACTAATCCTTCCATACAGTATACAATATAATCGACACATTGACCTGTCAATTTATTTATGAACCAGAACTCCGTCATTGTGAAACATAACCTATTGATTTTTGAGCTTATTGTTGGGCGCTCTGTTCGCTTCCCTTTCGGCGTGCAGGAAACTGGTTGCCATGATCAACTTTTGGACCAGTTTATTTTTTCATGTTACTTTTTTTGTTGCTAAATGGACTCCTTTATGCTTAAGTTGTCCCTGGCCATGACATCATGGAACGTATCTATTTTATCAAGGAAAGGAGAACCGTTATGAAAAGATTATGTTACCCTATTGTCGTCCTGGTCATGCTGATCACACTTTCTCTGTCCCAGGTGGCGACCGTATGGGCCCAGGGCACTGCTTCTTTAGAAGTGGCTGTAGCTGCTATCTGCCGGGATGTAGTTAATCGGGAACCTGTCGGCGTTGGAAATGGTTTTGAGGCCTCGGTGGGCAACCTCTACTGCTTTACAAAGATTGTCGGTGCTCAAGAACCTATTAAGATCACCCACGTTTGGTATTTCGGCAATACTGAGAGGGCCAAGGTAAGTCTCTCAGTAAGGTCCGCCAGTTGGCGCACCCAGAGCTCGAAAAAAATCCAACCACATGAGGTTGGAGACTGGCATGTGGATGTGGTCGGCCCGGAGGGTAAGGTGTTGCGGACCCTCCAGTTCAAAATCACACCATAAAAAGTGCGGGTTGGGTATTTTATCTTGACTTGATTGTAAGTATTAACTATAGGAAATAGTAGGTTTAACTATAATGGCTCTATATTCTTGATTTTTTCATGTTTAGGCAAGGGGGTATCATGAATAAATCCCAACTGGTAGAGGCACTGGCAAAGGCCGAAAATCTTAAGCTTAAGACAGCAGAAGAGGTAGTAAACACTGTTTTCAAAGAGATGGAAAAGTCGCTCGTACGTGGTAGTAGAATAGAGATTCGAGGACTGGGGAGTTTCAAGATCAAACAATATGACAGCTATGATGGAAGAAACCCAAAGACAGGCAAAATCATAAGGGTAGAGAGTAAAAAACTCCCATTTTTCAAGGTAGGGAGAGGACTAAAAGAAAGGGTCGATAATATCTAATATCCATACCATCAATATCCCTTGGTCGTGCTAGACGGGGAGCTAGCGGTGCCCTGTAGCCCGAAATCCGCTCATGCGGGGTCGAAGTTCCTTGCTGAGAAACAAGAATTAAGGACTAATTCCTTCAGTGAGAGAGGAGGTCGGACCTCGTGTGACAGATGATTATGAACCCCGTCAGGTCCGGGAGGAAGCAGCGGTAAGTAATTCAATCTGCATCACGAAGCAATCTGATCTAACTACCTTTTCTTACCGAAAAATTATCCTTTTTTCTGTTCAAAGGAGGATGCACGGCCAAGGTTCTCAATTTTCGAAATTCCCATCTTCCCGCTGTGGAGTAATGCCCTGCCTATCACGGGCTTCAATACTCCAAAGCATACATCCAGTTGAGTGGTATCAAAAGGCTTCACAGGGTCAATCATCAAACGTTGAATCAGACACTATAGTAATGCACTATAGGTATGGATAAATCCTACTGTCCAACGGCAACTTCTGCCCGAAACAGCCTTGCCACTTGAGCCCTTTGATGCGTCAAAAAGATGTGCAAGTATTCAGATAGCCACCAAGGCACCAAGACACAAAGAATAGACCTGCCCGCCATCGCTCCTCGCTCAGGCGAGGCAGGCGGGTATGAGATTTACCCCTTTATCCGAAAAGTAAGAATGCATTGCAAGAAAAACAGTTGATGCGGTCCCGAATGCCTTCGGGATACCTAGATCTTAGTGCCTTGGTGTCTTAGTGGCTGGATAGTTACAAAGATGTTAGAAGAAGTAGCACCCATAGAATCTAATCGAAAGATAGGAAAAGGCACCTTTCTCATGGGATTTCGCTCTACATCCCTGGCCTCACTTACGAGGCCCGGTCAGTTTTTCATGATCCACTTCGGTAGGGCAACAAAGGACCCGCTCTTAAGGAGGCCCTTTTCCATACATGGAATTCAGGATACAAATCGGTTGATGATCCTGTATAATATCGTTGGCAAGGGGACATCGCTTCTATCTGCTTTGAGAGAAGGTGATCCGATTTCAGTGATCGGCCCATTGGGAAACGGCTTTACTCTTCCCAGGCCAAATGAAAGGGCTCTACTCGTGGCCGGCGGTATGGGTATAGCACCCCTATTGTTCCTAACCCAGGCATTAAAGAGAGTTCAGAGGCGTAGAATCAAGATGTTTCTCGGCTTTCCAACGTCCCAGGAGGTTGTTCTTACCGATCAGCTAAAGGATCTGGACATTGATCTTTCCCTAACCACGGAGGATGGGTCATTGGGCACTAGAGGACTTGTCACCGACCTCCTGGATCAGTACCTGGGGCAGGAATTGACTGAAAGACCAGTACTGTATGCCTGTGGACCAGCCCCAATGCTAAGAAAAGTTGCCCAAAGGGCCGTTGCGTTCAATCTCAGATGTTATGTCTCCCTGGAAAGCCACATGGCCTGCGGTTTCGGGATATGCCAGGGCTGTGCTGTTAAGACGTCCAGCAGCAAGGACAAACCCTACTACTATGTGTGTCAGGATGGACCTGTCTTTTCAGCCGAGATGATTGACTGGGAGGCTCTGTAATGGCTGCCCTACCTGACTTATCCGTAGATATAGGGGGGTTGAAACTGAAGAATCCGGTTATTACTGCCTCGGGAACCTTTGGGTATGGCACTGAATTGAGCTCCTTTTATGATCCCTCTCTTTTGGGGGCCATGATTGTCAAGGGCCTATCCCTCAGACCAATGCCCGGGAATCCACCCCCGCGGATCGTAGAGACATCGTGCGGTCTCCTGAATGCCATTGGGCTTGCTAACATCGGTATAGAGGCCTTCATAGAAGAAAAGCTCCCATCCCTCCTCAACATTAAGACCCCCATCATCACCAACCTATATGGGCATTCCATCGAGGAATATGCGGAGATGGCCAAAAGGATAGAAAAGGTTGACAGGATTGCCGCCCTGGAGATAAATATATCCTGCCCAAATGTGGAGCAAGGGGGCATGGCCTTTGGCACAGATCCGGATTCCGCCGCCATGGTAACGGATCAGGTCGTTAAGAATACAACAAAACCCGTCATAGTAAAACTGACGCCCAATGTCACTGATATATCCACCATAGCCAGGGCAGTGGAGTCGGCTGGTGCGCAGGCCATATCGGTCACAAACACATTACTGGGTATGGCTGTAGATGTTGCTACCAGACGACCCAGGCTGGCAAATACAATAGGAGGCCTATCTGGCCCTGCCATTAAACCCATAGCCCTCTATCTCGTCCATAAGGTTGTTGCAACGGTAAGAATCCCAGTAATAGGTTTGGGTGGCATTATGGATTATCAGGACGCCCTTGAATTTCTTCTTGTAGGGGCAAGGGCCATTCAGGTAGGCACAGCAAACTTCATCAATCCAAAGGCACCAATCGAAATAATCAATGGCCTTGCTGAATTCTGTGAAAGAGAAAATATCGGCAATATCAATCAGATAATAGG
>JABXJY010000463.1 GCA_013375385.1 Desulfobacterales bacterium | reverse complement strand
CACTCACTGACCCGCACCAGTCACCCATCGGGATCAAGGCTATTGTTGTGCTTGAAGCAATGCCTTAAGCACAGCCCCTGGTCCTTTTCATTGGACCCCAGAAAATCATCGGTTCCATACCGTGTTCAATCGGATGTATCACAAATCTTATGGTTATTAACCAACCCCTTTATGACTCACGGCATAGGCGAGTCAGGATAGATAACGACTACCGTCTGGATATGTGTGGGTGCAGCAGATACCAATCACGTCTTGTGGATTCTATACCAACCCCATTGCTGGTTCACTGCTGCACCTAAACTCATTTCCTAAAAAGCTTATCCACATCATAAGCCACCTTATCTCTCATGACATAGTAGGATGCCCTGGCCAGTTTATTGCTCAATGCCTTTATGGCAACAATGCCATTTGTCTTTGCCATCTTGCGCTGATAGAATGTTTGGGCATGGGGGCAAAACCTGTTGGCAAAGTTTGCTGCCTCTACATATGCCCAGGAGAGGTAACGGTTGCCATTTCGTCTGTTATTTTCATCCTTCTTTTTACCATTGGAGAGCCGCTCAGCTTTCACACACCGGCAATAGGAGGAGTAGTCTCCTACCTTAGGGAACCGACTGATATCTCCCACTTCCAGCATGATGGTCAATGCCAGGATATCTCCGATCCCCGGGATGGTGAGCAGATAGCTGAATTCCTCACGCAGAGTAATGTGAGACTTTATCTCCTTTTCTATGAGCTTGATTCTTTTTGTTAGGAATCGAATCACTGCAATATTGTTTTGAGCAGCCAGCACCAGATGGGGGTGGTTAAAGAGTATCTCAGCATCTGCTTGCTCAAGACGCTTGATGGCACGGCATGATATCTGGGTGCCGATGTTCCTCGTAATCATACTTTGGAGGCTTAGGATATGAGCTGTCCGGTGTTTGACAAACAGGAGTCTTCTTCTTAAGAGATCCCTCACTGGCCGCTCTTCTTTGGGATAGATATAGCCCTCAGGCAATATATTAAGGCGCAGCATATGGGCCAGCCAGAATGAGTCCCACTGATCATCTGTGTGCTTGAGGCCCTCGTATTGTTTTATTGCTGAGGGATTGGCAAGATGTACCTTATACCCATGCTCCTGAAGCCCGTCTACCAACCAGTACCAA
>JABXJY010000462.1 GCA_013375385.1 Desulfobacterales bacterium | reverse complement strand
TGGCTTCTCTTATTTGCATGCTCTTCGCCTGATGTGCACGACAGGAGAATACATGATATGAAAATGACTCTTAGACTAAAGATTACCGGCCTCGTCGCTCGTGCCCGTTGCTTCATCTCTCTTTGAAGACGATTTTTAGCGGGATAGAATGTAAGCCAAATTGTTCCCTAAACTGGTTCACGAGGTATCTCTCATAGGAGACGTGAACACTGTCTGGCCTGTTAACAAAGATGGCAAAGGTAGGTGGATGAACCGAGACCTGGGTGGCATAAAAAAGCCTGGGCGTCTTTCCACCAACAGGTGGTGGAGGCTGTCTTTTGACTATGGTCTCCAACACCCTGTTAATAGCAGGTGTTGGCACATGAGCATCATATTGTGCCCAGACTGTGTCTATCAGCTTGAACAATTTCTTGACCCTCTGCCCAGTGAGAGCCGAAATATTTACTCTGGGCACAAAAGAGACAAATCTCAACTGCCTGTCGATGGAATCCTCTAAGAATGTGATCAGATCGGGGCTACCTTTGATAAGATCCCATTTATTAAAGGCTATGACCATACCGCAGCCCCTCTCAAGCGCATATCCGCAGATTCTTGCATCCTGGTCATATACACCTGCTTGAGATTCCAGTAAAATAACGGAAATATGGCACCTATTAATCGCCTTTAATGCCTTAATTATTGAGAATTTTTCGATTCTTTCCTTAACCCGACCCCTTCTTCTGATCCCTGCAGTGTCTATTAGCAGATAGGATTTCCCCCCCCTTTCAAAGGATATATCCACGGAGTCTCTCGTAGTCCCTGGCAGCTCACTAACAACTAATCTCTCAGATCCGATGATCCTATTGATGAGTGAAGATTTGCCAACATTGGGACGGCCAATAATGGCTATCTTTATCCTGCCTTCTTCTTCCTGGAGCCGTTCTATAGCAGGCAGATCGGTAATAACCTGCTCCATGAGGGATCCAATCCCATATCCATGAGCCGAAGATATGGGGAAAACCTTATCCATGCCAAGGGAATAGAATTCCAGGCTCAGGTGGTCATGTTCCGGTCCATCAATCTTGTTTACCGCATACAATACCTTTTTCTCGGATCGCCTGAGAAGCACGACCAGCTCCTCATCACCCAACACAGGGCCGGTCTTCCCA
>JABXJY010000201.1 GCA_013375385.1 Desulfobacterales bacterium | reverse complement strand
AATGGAAAAGTTCGGCAGGATCGATATACTGGTCAATAATGCCGGCGCCAGTCCGGCCATGGGTACCGTGCTGGATTCCGACGAGCGTCTCTGGGAAACCGTCATGAACCTGAACCTGAAAGGGCTTTATTTTACCAGCCAGTCGGTCGCCAGGGTCATGAAGAAGCAGGGCGGCGGCAAGATTATCAATATCGCTTCCATCGATGGCTTTACCCCGGAACCTGGAGTAAGCGTCTACAGTATTTCCAAAGCCGGTGTCCGAATGATAACCAGGGCCTTCGCTTTAGAACTGGCACCCTTTAATATCCAGGTTAATATGATTGCTCCCGGGCCGATCAGCACGAAGATGCTAGATTCACACTGGTTCCACCTTCCACCGGAAGAGGCAAAAAAGGAGAAAGAAGCAATGGCCAAAATGACCCCCATGGGCCGTATAGGCGAACCCGATGAAATAGCCGGTGCGGCGATTTATCTGGCTTCCAATGCCTCAAGCTATACTACCGGCGCCGAGATTGTGATCGATGGTGGAGCCCTCCAGGTTGGAGCCCTGCAGGCTTTTATTACACCGGAAGAATAGAAGGGGTAGTGTGGGGGGTCAGGTCTTGATTTTTGAATTATTCACGATTCAAGGCCTGACCATCGGATTGTAAAGGGCGGTGGGGCTTTGTCCTACAAAACACAGGACCGGATAGCGGAATCGGCATCCGCTATCCAATTTGGGAGTGTTTAGAAAGACTTCGCAAGGGGATGAGAAATGATAAATAAGGTCATGAGCAATTTTGATGATGCGGTATCCGATATCCCCGATGGAGCCAGTATCATGATGTATTCGTGGGGAGCAGCAGGAACGCCTCAAAACTTGATTCGAGCCTTACGGGACAGGGGGGTAAAGGATCTTACCATCATCACGCACAACTTTATCCCCGCGTGGATCGGCTCCCATGTTTGCTCTGAAGACGAAATCATGACGCCTTACTTCTTGAAGGGCCGGATAAGGAAATTGATCACCTCCTGGCCGAGACCCATTGAAGCAGCATCTGACATTGCAAGACATGCAGAAGAGGAAATGGGAAAGATAGAATTGGAGGTCACAAGTCACGGCATCCTGGCGGAGCGGATTCGGGCAGGCGGCAGTGGACTGGGTGGCTTTTATAGCCCGACGGGTATCGGCACCGTCCTTGAAGAAGGAAAGGAGAAAAGAATCATCGATGGCAGAGCGTATCTTTTTGAAACGCCCTTGAAGGCAGATTTCAGTTTTGTCAGGGCCTACAAGGCGGACAGGAGAGGAAACCTCATCTACCGCGCTGCTGAAAGGGGCGCAAATCCCTATATGGCGATGGCAGGAGAGATCACGATTGCCGAGGTGGCTGAGATTGTAGGGGTCGGGGAAATAGATCCTGAGGTCATTGTTACTCCGGGTATTTTTGTGGATCGGATCGTCAAGATCCATGATGGTGGTCTGGGCAGCGAAAAACAGAGAAAGCTGCTGTGTCAAAGATACCTTTCAGGGGAGGTTGAAAAGTGAAGGAACGTTTGAGCCACGAAGTGATGGCTATGAGGGCGACGAAGGAGTTTAGAGACGGGGACTGTGTGAATCTGGGTTATGGAATACCAAATCTCTGCGTTGGGTTTGTGCCTCCAGACAAAGAAATCATCTTTCACGCGGAGAATGGGGTCTTGGGATATGGAAGACTCCTGTTTGAAAACGAGGCAGACAGGGTGGATCTTGATTATGTGGATGCCGGAATTCGTCCTTTTGAGCCTCAACCGGGCCTGTGCTGGTTTGACATGGCACTGGCCTTTGACATGATTCGAGGAGGACACCTGGATGCCACCGTGCTGGGGGCACTCGAGGTATCAGAGAAGGGAGATCTGGCCAACTGGACTCGCAGCGCTGCGGCCGCGGCCGGCATAGGCGGAGGCATGGATCTTGCTGTGGGAGCCAAGAGAGTCATCGTGCTCATGGAACATATCACAAAGAAAGGGGAGCCCAGGATCGTCAGGCAATGCAAATTCCCTCTCACCGCAAAGGAATGTGTGAACTTGATCATCACGGATTTGGCCGTCATTGCCGTAGAAGAAGGTGGACTCATTCTCAGGGAATACGCACCGGGGTGGATGGTGGAGGAAATTCAGGCCCTTACAGAGCCCCGGCTGGTGGCGGCGGAAGCCCTCTGCGAGATGAGCTTATGAGGAGGTGGGGCCAAGATTTGATAAGGCGTTCCACAGGGCGCGTTATTGAGCCCGGAAACATGTGTTCCGCGGTTATCTCTCAGCTCGACTAAAGCCTTTTCCACCACGGCCCGGTAGAGAACCAGGTTGAATTCTGCCACCTCAACGAGCTGTGCCATTTCGGCCCTCAAAGCACATAGCCAAGGGCATAGATGTCAAACTCCCGATGGCCCAGAATTTCTGCCTTGGTGAGCTTTCCAGATGCTACTTCAAGGACCTCGTTAAATATCCGTTCGCCGACACTCTGAATCGTACCCTTACCGTCTACTATCGTCCCTGCATTCATATCGATATTCTCTTTCATTCGGTGATAGGTGTTGGTATTGGTAGATACCTTTATCACCGGCGCGATAGGTGTGCCAACTGGCGTTCCCCGCCCGGTAGTAAAGACAATTACCTGGGCCCCAGAGGCTATCAGACCAGTGTTAGACATGACATCAAGGGCCGTGCCATCCATTATTACTAAGCCTTTCTTTGTGGGTTTCTCGGCATACTTGACTACCTGCATGATAGTCGTACTGCCACCCTTGCGGATGCAGCCCAGGGATTTCTCCTCGATAGTGGTTAGTCCGCCCTCTATGTTCCCTGGTGCTGGCTGTGATCCCCGAATATCCACACCCATGGACCTAGCCTTTGCCTCAGCAGCGGCAATTATTTCATAGATATGCCTTTCAACCTCAGCATCTGCCGCTCTTTTCGCCAGGATCTGCTCAGCACCCAGCATCTCACTGGTCTCTGTGAATATTGCTGTGCCTCCCTGGGCGACCAATAGATCTGAGGCAACGCCTGCTGCCGGGTTCGCCGTAAGCCCTGAAAATGCATCAGAGCCGCCACACTCCAGTCCTAAGACAAGCTCGGAGACATCCACCGATTCACGGTTAATACCCGATGTCTCTGTCAAGAGCCTTTCGGCTAACCTCTTCCCCTCTTCTACACACCTGGTCGTGCCCCCTGCCTCTTGTACACTGATGGTCTCCACCCTCTGACCGACTTTCGCCAACTCTTGGGCAATCACATCAGGTGTTATGAGCTCACAGCCATTTCCAACCAATAATACACCGGCAACATTCGGATGCCCGGTAAAACCCACCATAGTCCTGATTACCTGCTCCTTGTCTTCACCAACATGACCGCACCCACACGGGTGAATGGCACAGACGGTACCGGGCGTTTTGTCGCTTATCACCTGCGCCACGGTAGAAGCACACACTACCGTGGGGAATATCAATACGTGGTTTCGTGTGCCAGCGCTGCCGTTGTTTCTACGATATCCCAAGAAATTCATTGCCTGTCTCCCCTGCCTTTTGAGGAAGGGATAATAGGAGAAACATGGGTGTGTGTCAAGTATCCATTGTATGCATGATGGTGCTGGCTCACTTCCGGGTAGGAACTGGCTTTACCTTGCGGGGGGCAATGAGAAACATCAGCACCATAGAGGCTATTAGAGAGCTGAAGAGTATGAGGAAAGACGTGAAGTAGCTATCGGTTCTGTCATGGAGAAATCCTGCAAGCCAAGGAGCGATGGCACCACCCAAGGAGAAGCCCAGGACTACCGTGCCCAGGATAGAGCCAAAGTACTTTCCCTGGAACAGATCGGCAACCGTGGTGAAAAAAACAGGCGCGGCAGTGCCCAGCCCCAGGCCAAAACAGACAGCAAACAGGAAGGGCATCCAGGGCTGGGATGTGTCCTTTATCAGGAATAAGAGGGATACGGCCCCAACACTTAGCAGACAGCTCGGTATGAAGACCTTTTCCCGCCCCAGGCGGTCTGACAAAAAACTACACAAGTTCCCAATCACAAACAAAACACCAAATACGCTGTAGATGGTGGCAGCCAGCATAGGCCTGTAACCTACATCTCTGAAAAAGTAGACCTGATGGGCTATTGCGATCTGCTCAGCGAGACCCAGGAGGCAAAAGGCAATCAAGAAGAGCAGCCAGAAGTGATAGGTCTTCAGCGCCCGCGAAAGTGTCCAGGTAGTACGAGCCCATTTCCCTTCCAGGCTACCTGTTATCAGAGGCTCATTAAGATCGTGTGGCTCGGGTGAAGCCTGAGGTATACCATCAGGCAAGAGCCCTTTGTCCCGGGGGCTACGGCGCACCAAAATGCTGCACAGTGGTACCGTAATGGCAATGGAGGAGATCCCTATAATGACATAGGCAGTTTGCCAGCCAAAGCTGGAAATGAGAAACTGCGCTACAGGGGCCAGTACAAGGCTGCCGCCGAAGCCGGCACTCAGGATACCCATGACCAGACCACGCCTTTTGACAAACCAGTTCGAGATTACGGTAGTAAGCGGTGTCCAACCCACTAGGCTCAGGCCTGCGGCTACCACGCCCCCGTAGAGGAGATAGAAGTGCCACTGAGTAGTGGCCAGACTGCACAGGGCTATACCCCCTCCCACAACACAAGCCCCTCCCGATATAACAAATCTTGGATCAAATCTATCCACGAGGCTGCCTGCCATTGGTGCCATCAGACCGTAGATGATGATAGTAGTGGAAAACATCACAGCGGTGTTGCCTCGTCCCCAACCGAATTCCTCCACGATGGTTGGATAAAAAACCGAGAAGGTGTTCCTGATGCCATAGCCGAGCACTAAGATGATAAAGGCTGCCGATAGGACAACCCAACCATAAAAGACTCCCTCTCTTTTTTCCAAGTTACTTTCTATCGCTCCACCTCTGTTCACTGTGCCACCCACTTTGATCAGGGGAGAATAGAGGAGAGAGACTTGGGTGTCAAG
>JABXJY010000200.1 GCA_013375385.1 Desulfobacterales bacterium | reverse complement strand
ACCGGAGAAAAAAGCCCAACTGAGGGAGCTCATCCCTCCCTGTAAAACAGAATAGGCAGTGACCCTGTAGGCTATATAATTTCTTATAAGGAATAGAAAAATATGGTATTGTTTTCTTATTGAATTTGTGGCATCGTAAATTTCATGAAAAACAAGGGATTTTATCCTATACTGAACTAAGCTCACCCAGGGATGAACTTTTTGTATCATCGCGCGATACAGCATGCAGCGGCTGAAAAACATAGATTTAGAGGGGATGGGGAAAAGTTAGCCCCAAGAAGGGAGGTGTTTCATACACCACGCAATATTAACTTTATTAGAGGAGGTAGATGTCATGAAAAGGAAGCTTCTTACGCTGATCGTCTTTCTAACAGTCTTGTTGGCCTTTGGCTTGACCACCAATGCCGCTCCCAAGTATGTCATGAAATTCGCGAATCCAGTACCCAAAGACCATTCTTGGGGGCGAGCTGCAGAACTGTTCAGCAAGCTCGTTGCAGAGGCAACGAATGGTCAGGTAGAGATCCAGGTCCATCACGCTGGGGCCTTAGGCAAGATCCGAGAGGCCCTGGAGATGACCAAGGTGGGCACAGTCGACTTCGTGCTCTCAGGAACGGGCCACGTGACCGGTCATGTGCCTGAGTTGGGCATCACGGTTCTGCCTTATTTGTGGAAAGACACTGACACCATGTTCCAGGCCCTTGATGGTCCCTTTGGCCAATACCTGAACGAAAGACTTTCAGCCAAGGGCTTCGTGGTCGTGGGTTGGTGGGATAACGGCTTCAGGCATGTCTCCAACAACAAGAGGCCAATCATGAAGGTGGCCGACATGAAAGGCCTGAAGATCCGCTGCCTGCCCGCCAAGGTCCACGTGGCCTTCTTCAAGGGTCTGGGCGCTTCCCCGACCCCCATGGGCTGGACCGAGCTTTATCAGGGCCTCCAGCAGGGCGTGGTCGATGCCCAGGAGAACCCACCGGCCATGGTTTACCTGGGGAAACTCCATGAGGTCCAAAAATACTATTCCCTAACCAGCCACGTTAATGAGCCCGGCAATGTGCTGATGAGCAAGGTGAGCTTAGGTAAGCTGCCCATGGAGCTTCAGGTGGCGGTCAAGGTTGCTGCCCAGAAGGCCACCATCTGGCAACGCGCTGCAAACGCGAAGGACAACAAGGCGGTCATGAAGAAACTCATCGACGCCGGATTGAAGATCAACGAAGTGCCAGCGGAGACAAAGGCTGAGTTCCGGAAGATCGCTCAGAGCGTCTATCCTGATGTTGTCAAGGGCTTTGGCCCGAAGGGCAAGGAGCTTGTGGACGTGGTGGTCTTCTTCAATAAGTAAGGGGTTTCTTCAACAATGGGTCTTTCCTTTCCCGAGGAAGGACCCATTTGTTTAATCACGCTAACTGGCCCGAGGATGGACATGTTTTTGCGTTTGCTCTCTCGCCTGGTAGAGGGCCTGATCATTTTATGCGCGGCCACAATCGTGGCTGTTGTGACGATTGAGGTGGTCCTGCGCTATATTTTTGGCCTTTCCTTGATCTTCACCGAAGAACTCGCCCGGTACTTGATGGTCTGGATCGTGTTTCTGGGAGGTGCCCTGGCTGTCAAGGATGACTCACACATCAGAATTAACCTTCTGGTTAATCGGCTAAGCCCTGGGCTGCGCCAGCTTGTGCGCGTGAGCGCCCAGGGGCTGACCATGATCTTCTTGGTGCTGTTAACAATCGAGGGGCTTAAGATACTTCCGCGGCAGTTGGATCAGATGTGTATCACCATAGACACCAGCATGTTCTACTTCTATCTGGCAATCCCGGTGGGCTCCATTTTGATGATCGTCTTCCTCATGCCAAGGATCAGGGATGCGATCAGCAGGAGACCGGAAAAGTATGAGCCGGCACAAGCAAGGCGGCCATAATGCTGGTGACCCTGCCTATCGTATTCGTGGTGACCATTCTCCTTGGGGTTCCCGTAGCCTTTTGCCTCGGCCTGAGCGGTGTTGCCTTTATCCTTGTCTCCGAACACATGCCCTTCAACATCCTTCCGACCTTGATGTTCGGCGGCATTGACTCCTTCCCCTTGATGGCCATTCCCTTCTTCATCATGGCCGGGGATTTGATGACCCGGTGTGGCGTCCTGCCCAGGCTGGTTGACCTGGCCGACAGCATAATCGGCCATCTGAAAGGCGGCCTGGCCTATGTCAATATCTTGGCCAGCATGTTCTTTGCCGGGGTGACAGGTGTGGCCGTGGCCGATACGGCCGCAATAGGTTCTATGCTGGTTCCCAGCATGATAAAACAGGGCTACACCCGAGCCTTTTCGGCCGTGGTGACAGCCTCTTCGTCCATCATGGGCCCAATCATCCCGCCGAGCGTGGCCATGTTAATCTATGCCTACGTTTACGGCGGCGGGATCTCGGTGGCCAAACTCTTTCTGCTTGGTGCGGTACCCGGTTGCATCATTGGCTTTGGAATGATGGGCCTGGTCTATGTCATGTCTTTCAAAGGAAGATTCCCTGTCAGCTCCAGCGGCTTTAGTTTCAGGAGCATGGCCAAGCGGACAATAGCCGCGATACCCGGCTTGATGGTCCCAATCATCATCCTGGGCGGGATAATAGGCGGGGTGTTCACGCCTACCGAAGCTGGTGCGGTGGCGGTGACCTATGCCCTCATCATCGGTGTTTTTCTGACCCGCAAACTGGGGCTCAGGGACATTGCCCAGTGCTTCCTAGTGAGTTGCAAGACGAGCGCGATCGTCTTTATGTTGCTAGCCACGGCCAAAGTGGTCTCGTGGATACTGACCACCCATCAGGTTCCCCAGATGGTAGCCCAATCCTTCCTGCAGTATACGTCCTCCCCGCAGGTCTTTCTGGTGTTGTCTATTGTGTTTCTTCTGCTGATTGGGTTCGTTCTGGAAGCGGTTGCGACCATGATCATGCTGATTCCTGTCTTTGGACCAGTAGCTCAGGCCTTTGGGGTTGAGCCGCATCACTTCGGGTTGCTGATGGTTATGACTGTCCAGGTGGCCCTGATTACACCTCCGGTGGCCCTGGGCCTGTTCATAGTCTGCCCCATTGCCAAGTGTTCCATTGAAGAGGCTGCCCGGGGGATCTGGCCCTTCCTGTTGCTCGTCTTTGGGGTGATCCTTCTGGTGGCGTTCTGGCCAGGGGTGACCGCCTGGCTGCCACGACTTTTCGGTTATTAACCTTGAGATACGATGAAAGGAGGAAACAGTTATGCTTAACAAACAACAACATCATGATGTGCCATATGGGTACCGCGCCAAAGTTGGTCTTGTCGTGGTGGGTCCCAACCTCAACCCCACACCAGAGATCTGCCGCATGCTCCCCGGCTATGTGCAGATGCGAGAAACGAGGATCCACATGGAACCGGTGGTCAATATCGCTGAGTGCTCGAAATTGAGCGAACCATTAGGGCAAGCTACAAGTCTGCTGGCAGAGGGAATGACTTCTCCTGTATTGGGCAACAAATCGGCCATTGCCTTTGCTTGTACCGCGGGTTCTTTGGTGGGAGGTCCTGGCTGGGACAAGAAGGAAGTGGAGGCCATGGAGGCCCAAAGTCAGGGTATCCCCTGTACGACGACGGCTACGGCGGCTGAGGAGGCCATGCGCTTCATGGGGCTTAAAAAGATCGTCCTTGCAGGACCATACATCAAGGAGATTGACGAGAAATTTCGCGTTTTTTATGAGGAATCGGGTTTTGAGGTGCTCAAGGTGGTTGGTCTTGGCATTGAAGATCTCTATGAGATTGGGGCGACAAAGCCCTCTCAGGCATACCAGACCGCGATGGAGGCAGTGATTCCAGAGGCGGATGGGATCTTCATTACGTGCACAAATTTTCGGTGCAGCGATGTCATAGAAGAGATTGAAAACGATTCGGGGAAACCCCTTGTGACCTCTAATCAGGCTACAGCTTGGCATCTTATGAAACTCCTCGGTATCAACGATGTTGTAGAGGGGTATGGCCAGCTTCTCCGAAAGACTCCTCGAGTTTAACGAGTTAGGTGGGCCGGAATGCTATTTCCGGCCCTTATTATTTTGCAGGGAGCAATGCAATGATACAGCGTCTTGCAGTTCTTCATACCGTTGTTTTTTTAGCAGATATGTTTAAAGAACTCCTCAAAGAGAACTTGCCAAATATAGAGAATTTTCACATTGTTGATGAAAGCATCATTCAGGAATTGTTGCGCGAAGGTCACCTAACTCCTCATATTATACGCCGAATTGCTACACAGGCCATGCTAGCCAGGGATGCCGGTGCGGATTTGATTCTTTTCACCTGCTCTTCCACTTCTCCAGCGGTGGATACGGTTCGAGCCCTCCTGGATGTGCCGATTCTGAAGGCTGATGACCCTTTAGCAGAAAAGGCTGTAGAGTTGGGAACAAGGATCGGGGTGGTGGTCACAGCCCATACGACCCTTGAGCCGAGCGTGAGCCTCATTAAAGACCATGCGGCTAAACTAGGAAAGCAGGTGAAAGTCACGTCTAAATTGGAATCCCAAGCTTTCCAGGCAATCATATCTGGAGATAGGGAGGAGCATGACAGAAGAGTAAAAAACGCAGCCTTTCAGCTGGGAGAAAGTAATGATGTGATCGTCCTTGCTCAAGCATCCATGACCCACTTAGCCGGAGAGATAAAGAAATCCGTATCTGTCCCTGTTCTAGCGAGCCCGGAACTTTGCATGAGTGCTTTGAAAAAACTTAGCATGGAATAAATTCACCCTGATTATACTCTTACTCAGAACCATTTATCATGGAAGTGACACTCGAGGCGCATGGGTATCTCTGCCGGCAGTGTTCCTACCCGATTCTTGCACGCACAGGTGGAAATGACCTTGTAGCCAGTGGTGCTTGCTATCCTTGCCATATGAGTGAGTCGGCTTCTCTTTTCAGAACGGGGAAGGGAGAAACCCGTACCACTGGCAATGGGCTGGTTTTCCTGCATCGCGGCTAAAGACTGCCGCAGCGCAGGGATCGCTGCAAGCTTACTCTTGAATCTGTTGCGGTAG
>JABXJY010000461.1 GCA_013375385.1 Desulfobacterales bacterium | reverse complement strand
GACTCCTCGTCAGTTGGCTTTACGGCGAGTTGTCTGACGAGGAGAGGAAGCAGATGGAAGAGCATCTCTCCCGTTGCCCTCATTGCCGGCAGGCGAAGGAGAAGATCCAGCAGGCAAAAGCAATGCTGGAGCAATGGGAGGTGGCCGAACCCTCCTGGAAGAGCGTTATCCTCCCTGGCAGAGAGCCCCGATGGAGAGGATGGTATTACTGGCTCTTTGGAGGAGCAACTCCCCTGCGGCGGGCGGCTGCCGTTGCAATGATGGTCGCTGTGGTGGGGCTGGTGGTTTTCTCGCTGCTGAACCTCAGGGTCAGCTACGCAGGAGGGGACTTCAGCATTGGACTGAGCCTGGTACCTCCCCGGAGCGAGGTGGTCAGATTAGGGGTTGACCAGGAGGCTTTTCAGCAGGAGCTGCTCAGCGCAAAGGAGGACACGCTGGATTTGGTGAACCAGCTGATGCTGGCTTACTACCAGAAGCAACAAGAGGATTTAGCTACCGCCCTGCAGAGGCTTAGCGGACAGTGGCAGCTGCTGCGCCGTGCCGACCTGGAATACATCGGAGACGGATTTGATACAATTCAGCAGCGCACCTACCGCGACCTGCAGCGCACCAATCAGCTCCTTAACCTCGTGCTGACCAGCGCCCAGGAGGAAAAGAAATAATTATTCTGCTTCCTGCATTGTTGAGAAAATGAAAAAAACATAGGAGGTTTAAAGATGAAAGCATACTTTTGGAGAATGGGAATCTATCTCTTGTTAGGGATAGTAGGTTTCACTTTCCTCCTCCCCGCCAACCTCTTCGCTCAGAGGGGCAAGGAAGTTGACTACAAGCTCCTCCGAAGGGATATAGAGGTGATGGTGGGAGTGATCAACACCATGCTTAAGGAGACCTGGCTCGATGAAGAGAAGGAACACATATATATCTCTATGAGAAGAGTAGAGTGCCAGGGTTTCCACCTCAACGACTATGGCATTGTCTTCACCCTCAACCTTCCGGTTAGATATGGAATAGGAATAGTAGAGATACCCGAGATACCCGAGCTTGCGGTGAGATTGGGGGGTTTGACGAGAGGAGAGAGAGAGAAGCAAGCTCAAGCTCAAGCTGCTGAGGAGGAGACAAAGAAGAAAACAGCAGAGGAAATGGTAGCGGAGAGGCTCGCCAAACTCA
>JABXJY010000023.1 GCA_013375385.1 Desulfobacterales bacterium | reverse complement strand
GGATTCTTAAAATTGGCCGCGGTTGGCTTGGTTTGCACACCGGCACAGGAGGCAAAGATCACCCCCGCACCAAACATAAGCGCTATCAATAATATAGTAGATCTCTTAGGCATAATAAACCTCCCTACTTAGATGTTAGGGCTATGTTAACCATCTCTTTCTTCTCTTGTAGTGTTTTACCTCCGCAAAACTCTTTGTCTTCCCTTTTTCAGAAAGCCCTAAGTAAAAATCCTTGATATCCTCATTCTCCTTTAGTTTCTCGGACACATCATCCATGACAATGCGCCCGGTTTCCATTACATATGCATAGGGGGCCACATTCAGGGCCAGCTTCACATTCTGCTCTACCAGAAGGATAGATATTTTCTCCTCCTTGTTGAGCCTCATCAAGATATTAAATATCTCATGGATTAACATGGGGGCAAGGCCCATAGATGGCTCATCTAAGAGTACCAGCTTAGGCTCTGTCATCAGGGCCCTTCCCACAACAGTCATCTGCTGCTCCCCTCCGCTGACAAATCCCGCGGTTTCACTCCTCTTTTCCCTCAGGCGGGGGAAATAATGGTAAACCAGCTCTAATCCATCCTTGACCGACCCTGTTTTTCTCAAATGGGCCCCGACCTTGAGGTTCTCCTCAACGGTGAGATGCTCAAAGACCCTGCGACCCTCAATTACCTGGATAATACCCATCTTTGCAATCTCCACCGCAGTTTTCTTGTGGATCATCACACCTTCAAACTCAATGGCCCCATCAGTGACCTCTCCGACCTCAACCTTGAGGAGCCCGGAAATGGACTTCAGGGTCGTGCTCTTACCTGCACCATTGGCACCCAAAAGGGCCACGATCCCACCTCTCGGCACCTCAATAGAGACACCTTTTAGGACGAGGATTACCTCATGGTATTTGACCTCTATATTGTTAATATTTAGAATAGTCTCTGCTGCACCCAATTTGGAAACCTCTCTCTTACCAGCCGTGCCATTCAGAGGCCCACTGCTTTGGCCAGCGGCCCTTCACATCAACAAATTCCACCTTCTGGAACTTGCCATTTTTCCATTCCTGAACCCAGCAACCACCCGTAGGCCTATGGTCATCAGCAGTATAGGTAACATCACCAGTGCATAGGCCAATATGGAAGTTTCTCATGGTCTCAAACCCTTTTTTCATGATCCCTGGACCAGTCAGATCGCCTGCCTTGTCTGCCCGCTTCATGGCTTCCCAGAGCACAAGACCATTGGACCAACCCTGAACGGTTCTACATATGCGTTTTTCAAGCGGTACGCCGGGATTGATTTTCTTGGCATATTCCACAACCTTATCCATCAGGTCACATTTTTGACCAAAGAAACCGTTAGGGGTTGCACCCATAACCGTCAAGGCATCCGGGGCATTCATGGCATCTCCTGCCAGACGTGGGAGATTTTCATCATAACCCCAGTTGTTAACGATATGATCCGCCCTTAACCCCAGTGCATATGCATCCCTGACGGTGGCAGATACCGACATGGTCGTGTTTCCGTGCCAGATTATGTCAGGCATAAACTTTTTAAATGCCATGATCTGGCTCTTGGTATCAATGGCAAAGAGGCTCACATCCTGATCCGGACCTATCTCAAAACCGAGCAACTCAGCATGATTCTTGAGAGCAGCAATAGGTGCGCTTGCATAGGGAGAACCAAACATAAAGGAACACGCAAGACGTGGTTTCCTCTTGCCATAATCGGGATGATTTGGCCACTTCTTATCGTACCAGGCAGTCAAACAGGACCTGGCATTGGTTGAGTAATCAGAGGAAAAGAAGAGGTTATAGGCCGTACCTATATGTTTCCTTCCCTTCTTGTCTACCCAATCCTTTGGCCGTGTCAGATGGGCGGAGTAGGAATCTGAGACATAGGGCATCTTATCCTTATTGATCGTGGGTGAAAGGGCCTCAGTATCGCCTGTGCCCCATCCCATGATAGCAATAACCCCCAACCTTTTAAGAAGCTTATATTTAGTGAGGGCCTCAGGGATCCGGTAACCATAATCAAACCAGATATATTTTACCTTCTTTCCATTGATGCCGCCATGATCGTTCACATAGTGTGACCAGAACTCTGCTTGACCGAGGGCGGCATCTTTTCCCACATCAGATGTAGCACCTGTTGTGTCCTTTAATCCTCCTACCTTTATTACCTTGGCCAGGGCCGTTGAGGACAGGCCAAACAAAAATACAAATGCAACCAAAGCAATCAAAATCTTTTTCATCTTCATAGTCTTCCCCCCTTTTTCGAAAGAATAAACCTAGTTAAATTCCCCTACCAATCGTATTAGTTGACCCCTGGAATTCACCTCCTTTCCGCTGTTAGTTAAATCGTTAAGTAGTTGATTTGCTAAATTCTTTACCACTTGACTATAGTGAACGTCAGAAGAAAGTTGTCATTGCGAGGAGCGATAGCGCCGAAGCAATCCCATGAGATTGCTTCGCTTCGCTCGCAATGACATTTCAAATGCCAACTTATTCAATACGTTCACTATATTTGACCACTCAACAACTCAACTTTCAGCCTAGTACGAGAATGGCCACAGGTTGAAATAGTTTTTAACCTGCCACCATCTATACGAAAGCCCGCGCGGCTCATAGATCAAAAAGGCACATATTGCAAGGCCAAAGGCCATGTCTTTAATGTAGGCAAAGTTAACAAAAACTATAGGCCAATATTCAGAAAGTGGTATGGCTATAATCTGCAAGATTTCCATGACCATGACCATAAATATGGATCCGAATATGGCCCCATCAATACCTGCGCCACCAATCAGAATTACCCCCACCAACCAGAGTGACCAGCTCCAGGGAAAATGCTCCGGGCTCAGGGCTGCAAGGTTGGCTACCCAGAATGCCCCTGCAATACCTCCAATGAATCCGGCTACAAAGAAATTCAAGAGCTTATACCAGACAATATTTATCCCCAAGGTCTCTGCGGCAATATCATTGTCTCTGATTGCAACCCACGCCCTTCCAACCCTGGTTCTGAGGAGATTGCACATAAACATAACCGTAAGGGTCAAGAGCGTAATCATCAAAAAATATACCTTCAGATCCGAATCTATAAGCCAAGGCCCTATCTTAATGGTGCCTGGGGGAAGGGAGAAGGCCTGGCCCCGGCCACCGATCCGGCTTATATACTGGGTGAGGATAAAATCTACTGTGATGAACTGGGCGGCCATGGTGGTTAGGATAAGGTAAAATCCCTTGACCCTGGCTGATGGAAGGCCAAAGAGAACACTCCACAGGCCCGCAACGATCGCGGCAATTATAATGCTTATGGGATAGCCAAGACCCCAGCTAATAATAAATTGAGGCCATGGAAACCTCAAAATTAACAAGGTGCTGGTATAGGCACCGACGGCTATAAAGGCAGCATGACCAAGGGTTATCAGACCGGCATACCCTATCAGGAGTTGCACACCTAAGGCCCCGAGTGCGGTGTAGCCGATCATGTTAGCCACACCAAGCCAGTATTCGCCTAGGGATAAGGGAAAGCCAACAGAAACGATCAAGAGCAGCAAGATCATCTTTCCTTTTATCACATTGGTTTGCCACCAACCATGATCCTTGGCATACTCTTGATGGTAGTCCCCGCAAGGAAGCCAACCCCTTGTCATGAAATAATCTCCCTCAATTGAAAATTATGAGCTACATCCTTTCAATCTTTACCCAACCCCAGAACCCATAAGGCATGAAGAGCAAAAATACTGCCATAAATGCAAAGGGAAAAATCTCCTTTACCCCTCCAGGGAAAAAGGCATCCAAGTAAGTACCGGCAAAATTTTGCAAAACTCCAATAGTTATCCCACCTACCACGGCCCCGGGAACGGAATTAAGACCACCTAAAACCACGGCAGGAAGCACCAATAATCCCAAATATCCAATGGATATATTTACCCCATTGATATTTCCCAGAAGCGCCCCACCTACCCCGGCAGCCATAAAGGCAATGGCCCACGATGCGGCATACACAAACCGGGCACTTACGCCAAGGGATAAGGCGGCTGTCTCATCATCCGCTGTTGCCTGCATAGAAAGCCCCCAGCGTGTGTATTTAAAGAAGGCAACAAAAACGAGAAACAGGACTATGGCCAGGACAAAGGACCAGAAGTAGACGGTTGAGATCTTCAAAAAACCGACGGTAAATGGCTTAAGAGAAAAGATGGCCGGTGTGAAGACCCTGGTATCTGTCCCCCATATAAACTCAATCAGTCCTTTAAAGAAAAAAGACAGTCCCACGGTTACCATTATTACGGCCAGGATTGGCTCTCCGATGAGTTTATCCAGGAAGATCCTTTCCACCAGAATACCGAGGATAATACCAATGACCAGGGTAAATAAGATGCTCACAACGAAGGGGACGCCCATTGCATAAAAATAAATTGTGACATAGGCCCCGAAGAGGGTCAGTTCTCCCATGGCTAGGTTCAATACCCCCGAACATTTGTAGATCAAAACCCAACCCAGGGCAACCAGGGCATATATCCCTCCAACCATAATCCCTGTGGTCAAGGTCATGAAAAACAGTTCCATCATAATCCTCCGGATTAGTTGATAGCTCATAGCTCTTAGCTGGTAATCTTCATATGTTACTATCAGCTATGAGCTAAGAGCTACATTTCTATTTCCTGAATGCGCAAATCTGTCTTAATAGGCTGTATCCTCCCGTTTTCATAGGTAATGGTCATATCTAGGTGCACTGTGTCCGTGTCTCTATAGAGGTTCTCTACAATATCCTTGTATCGCTCTGCCATAAAACCCCTCCTGAGCTTGCTGGTCCTGGTCAGTTCATCATCATCTGCATCAAATGCCTTGAAGAGGTTTACGAATTTCTTTATCCTGGCCGGTTCCGGAAGGCCTTTATTGGCCTCCTCTATCTGTCTTTGGACAAGATCGTAAACCTTCGGATCCTGGGAAAGCTCTGGATAGCTCGTGTAGTTAACCTTATGCTCATCTGCCCATTTACCAACAACAGAATAATCGATACACATAACAGCGGTTACGTAGGGAAGTTTATCCCCGATGACCCAAGCATCCTGTACATAGGGGCTGAACTTAAGCCTGCTCTCCAGATATTGAGGAGCAAAGGGCCTGCTATCATTGAGAATCATAACATCCTTTGTCCTGTCAAAGACAACCAGATGACCACCGTCGTCAATAAATCCAGTATCACCGGAGTAAAGCCACCCATCCTTCAATGTCCTCTGTGTTTCCTCCTCCATTTTATAGTACCCTTGAAAGACCGAGGGGCTTTTGGAGATAATCTCTCCGTCTTCTGTGATCTTGACCTCGGTTTCGGGAATAGGGGTTCCCACGGTGTCAAATTTTATATCCCCATCCCTGTGTACAACGGATATTCCGGCTATCTCTGTCTGTCCATATATCTGTTTTAGGTTTACACCAAGGGCATGGAAAAAGCGAAAGTGATCAGGCCCCATTGCAGCACCACCGGTATACGCATGCCGTAAGCGAGACATTCCAAGGTGATCCTTAAGCTTCTTCTGCACAATCACGTAAGCAAAATAATTCAGGGCCTTCCAGTACCATGGAATAGGCTTCCTTTCAAACTTCAGATCTGCTACGTAATAACCTATCTTTGTAGCCACTTCATAGGCCTTTCTCTTTATCCAGGTGGAATCCAGATATTTTACCTGAACCTGACGGGTCAAGCCCTCATAAAGCCTTGGGGCAGCAAACATTACATGAGGCCCAATCTCTCTAATATTGTGCTGGGATGTTTCCGGCTCCTCCGGGAAATTAAGGGTGTAGCCGACCTGAAGGCCGCAGGATACGGACATCATCTGCTCTCCAATCCATGCAAAGGGAAGATAGGATACAAAGTCATCGGTCTCATAACATGGATCAACTGCCATGAGATTTTGACCCATGCTCAACATATTGTAGTGGGTCAAAAGGGCGCCTTTGGGAAGGGCCGTTGTGCCGGATGTATAAAAGAGAAGGCAGATATCCTCCCCACGGCCTTCACTTATCAGTTTCTCAAAGAGATCCGGTTCTTTTCTATCAAGCTCTCTGCCAAGCTCCTGGACCTTCTTTATGCTCATGAGAAATTCCTGGTGGTAGCGCCTCATACCTTTGGGGTCATCCCATATTACATATTCAAGCTTTGGGCAATCAGGCATAATGGACAGGGCCTTATCAACCTCCTCCTGGGTTTCTCCTACAAAGAATCTGCTGTCTGAATGATCTACGATATATTTGACCTCATCCATCATACAATCCTGAAAAAGCCAGACCGGCATTGCTCCAGCGCACATGGCAGCCATCTCTGCCCACACCCCTTCCGGCCTATTATCGCCGATCATAGCCACCTTGTCTCCCCTTTTTAGACCGAGGCTGACCATTCCCAGACAGAGATATTTTACGTTATCAAAGTAGTCCTGCCAGGTGAAAGGCCGCCATATTCCAAACTCTTTCTCTCTCATGGCAACCTTTCCACTTCCATATCTTTTGCATTGCCTATGGAATAGTTTAGGGATTGTTAGATCTTCTGTTATCCCTATCCCTTCCTCACCCATGTTATCTCCTCGTTATGTAGAGATCCTCTTCACCTAAATACGCCTTGACAACCTGAGGATTGTTTCCAACCTCCTGCGGGAGTCCATCAGTAATCGTATTGCCAAAATCAAGGACAAGGACCCGGTGAGAGATGTCCATTACCACGCCCATATCGTGCTCGACCAGTACACACGTCACCTTCCAGCGTTCCTCTTCATTTATGTCGAGAATAAATCTTGCCATATCCTCCACTTCTTCCAAGTTCAACCCTGCCATGGGTTCATCTAAAAGGATCACCTCTGGCCTGAGCGCCAAGGCCCTTCCAAGCTCAACCCTCTTCTGCAAGCCATAAGGAAGCATATGTGCCACTTGATCCCGGATACCCTCAATCTCAAGCAGGTCGATAATCTCCTCCTCAATGAACTCTCTTTCTTCTATCTCCTCTTTTTTGGTCTTACCCACATAAATGGAGCCACTGAGGATCCCGGATTTGAGATGGATATGGGAACCCATCCTGATATTATCGAGTACGGTCATTCCTCCATATAGCTCAAGTTTCTGGAAGGTTCTGCCAATTCCAAGCTCAGCCCTCTTATGGGGAGAAACACGGTTAATGTTCTCTCCTTTAAAATAAATATTACCCTTCTGGGGACGATAAAGACCGTTGATGCAGTTCATCATCACCGTCTTACCCGCACCATTTGGTCCAATGATAGAGTGTATCTCCCCTTTTTTTACCTCTAGATCAACACCGTTCAGAGCCTGCACCTTACCGAAGGCCATATGGATATCTTCAAGTTTCAGAATAACATCCCCTTCTTCCATTTCACCTGCTTTATTCATACCTCCTAAGCCTCCATGGTGAGCTTCTCAGGTCTAGGTGCCGAACAGACATTATAAAAAAGCCTGTATGTAAGGCAAACTCACATAATAGGCTCCCTTGAATCCTCTATGGGTCTCTTATTCCAAGCGATTAGTGAAGACTTTTCAAAAACCTAGTAGATAATAGCGTTATTTGCTGCGCCAAAAAGGCAATTTCAGCCCACATATTTTCTTAGAATTTCAGATTTGTTCTTGTATCCATTATTTTCATTATTTGTCAACAGCTTTTTCAAAGCTTTTTCAAAAAAATAAATAAGTTAGCTTTAAAATAGCTAGTATATAGCTACCACGAGCCTTAATACCATAAGAACAAGGCTATCAGGACATTGTATGATTCTCATAACGCCCTGATAAGATCCGGGGCATGAGGTTCTCTTGGCATTGACGCAAGAAGTAATCATCTGTCATCCCTGCGATAAAATCCCGGACAATCATGGCAGGAGGATTGTTATCCCGATATGAGGAGGACATCCCATCCAAAAACTCTCTGAAAATAACTGAATGGTCATTACCTGTTTTTAGATCCCTATAATACTTTTCGAAAAGCAACTCAAACATCAATCGTACCTTGTCAGTTTGACTTTTGGCCTTGGTGTCAGCATATATAAATTCCTGATTAAAATTCTTAAGCTTTCCTAAGGCGTCTGCCACCTCGGGGCTAAATGAAATGGAGGGTTTTTCGAGGCTCTCCGAGATCAGATCCTCGACCAAGGTGTATACAATTGTCCCGTTTGTTTCCCCCAATCTACGGCGGCAATCGAGTGGTATTTCATTTCTTTTTATCAAACCGAGTCTTATTGCATCCTCTATATCTCTACCGATATAGCTAATGGTGTCCGCCATCCTCACAACACATCCCTCTATAGTCGTGGGCCAGATAGGGAATTCTGGATTCTCTGTTAGCTTCTCTATCTCTTCTTTCAATCGGGCAAAATCTTTACCGCCATCTGGACATAAGGCACGATTATGTACCTCACCATTATGGGAAAGGATACCATCCAAGACCTGGAGAGATAGGTTCCAGCCAGCTCCCTTTTTTTCTAGAACCTCCAGAAACCGAACCCCTTGTACATTATGGAGGAAATTACCCAGCCCATATTCCCTGGATAAATCTGACAGAAATTTCTCACCGTCGTGCCCAAAGGGAGCGTGCCCTATATCATGGCCAAGGGCAATAGCCTCAATGAGGTCCTCATTAAGCCTGAGCAGACGGCCTATGGTCCGCCCAATCTTAGAGACTAGTTGCACATGGAGAACACGATGGGTAATGTGGTCATTTTTGATAAGGTAGAAGACCTGAGTCTTGTCGACGTATCTGGAATAGGCCAAGGAGTGGAGAATCCGATCGGCATCAACAGAGAAATTCTCCCTGTGACCATCAACAATCTCTTGCTCCTCTATTCGTCTGACAGCATGGGTGCTGAGCGTGGCGTAGGGAGAGAGCCTATCCTTTTCTAATAAATGGAGGTGTTGCTTGATATCCTTTAGAATCTTACTCTTGTTCATCTACCTGCCTTTGACTCCCAGATATAAAACTTAGAGAAACCCTATTAAGATGTTAATAGAAATTACTGTCCAAGGTCAATATAATTAATAGATGGAATATCCTTGCAATTTTCTTCATAGGATATATCTTTTTTATATCTTGGTAAAAGTGCCTAAAGTTATAAGTGCCTAAAGTGAGCCAAAGCCGTACATAAGTGAACAATTAAACTTTAAAACTTTAGGCATCTTAGGCACTTTAGCTCATTTAAATAATGAACTTACATCCCACCGAAAAAAAGGTTTTGATGACTATCCTTGAACATCGGATGATTAACAGCGGAGATAGGGTCGTTGTAGCCGTATCTGGAGGACCGGATTCCGTTTGCCTTTTGAAAATCCTTTTACAGCTTCAAAAGTGGTTGAACATTAATTTAGTCGTTGCCCATCTTGATCATGGATTAAGACCACAAGAAGATGAAAAAGAAACAGAATTTGTTGTGAGTTTGGCGAGAAGACTAAATCTCACCGTAGCCTGTGATAAGGCCAATAATGTAACTGAAGCCCATGGGACCTCCATTGAGGAAAAGGCCAGAGAGATAAGGTACAAATTTTTGGAAAAAATCTTGGATGAACATGGTGCCCAAAAGGTGGCCCTTGGACACAATATGAACGACCAGGCGGAAACAGTTCTTATGCATCTTCTAAGGGGAACCGGGGTAACAGGTTTATCTGGAATGCCTCCGGTTCGAGAGGAGCGTTTCATAAGACCTCTTATAAATATATCGAGGGATGAAATCAACAGCTATCTGAGGCAAAAAGATATACCCTTTATGGTGGATAGCTCCAACCTTGAAAAAAGGTATCTAAGAAACAAGGTGCGGTTAGAGTTGATACCATCTCTCATCAACTACCAACCACGGCTCATCGAACATCTGGGCGAACTTGCGTTTATCTGCCGGCAGGAGAATCAATTCATGGAAGAAGAGGCAAACAAGGGATTGCAGATGGTAACTCTCGATTCCTCAGACCATTCTTTAGACCTTTCCCTTACCATTTTTAAGAATCTCTCAGCTGCTCTTCAATATCGCATTATCAGGCAGGCAATAACAAGAGTAAAAGGAAACCTCAGGAGGATAGATATCAAACATATCAAGGCAATCATTGATCTTGCCAATAACGTGAAACCCCAGATCAAGATTAATCTTCCTGAAAATCTTATGGCAATAAAGATATATGAAAGGCTCAGGTTTTCTCTAGGAACTGGAACGGAGCCGGGCGATTTTTCCTACCTTATAAAGAATAGCGGCAGGTTTGAAATTCCTGAAATCAATCAGACAATATCATTAGAGCAAATATCTATAAAGGACTTCATGCTGTCTTCTCCTTCACCCCATGAGGCATTCCTTGACCTTGACAGGCTCCAAGGGCCTCTAAGGGTAAGGAACTTCAGGGCAGGAGACAAATTTATGCCTCTTGGCCTTAATGGGTCTAAAAAGGTGAAAGATATCTTTATCGACAATAAGATTCCCTCTGAACAAAGAAAAAGGATCCCCATTCTAGAAGACCACAAGGATATAGTATGGGTCTGCGGCATCAGGATTGATAGGAGGTACAGGGTCACAGAGAAAACAGAGAGAATTTTAAGATGTAACATTGAGTAATATATGCTATGTTTATGTCTTGGAGTAAGATTCTTAAAATATTTGAGGTATTTTTGATTAATCTACGGAGAGGAGAAAATAGTTGAACACATTTTCTAAGAATTTAACTCTTTGGCTGGTTATCAGCCTGATGATGATCTTGCTATTTCAGATCTTCAAAAAAGAGACCAAAGAGACTGGACAGTTAAGCTATAGTGAATTTCTGAACATGGTAGAACGGGGAGAGGTCAGTCAAGTAACCATTCAGGGTGATAAAATCTCTGGTATCGCAAATCGTGGCCGATCCTTTAGAACCTTTGCACCTAAGGATCTTGAACTAATAAAGATCTTACGCAGTAAGGGGATAGAAATAACTGCCAGACCGGATGATACATCTCCATGGTATATGACAATCCTTGTATCCTGGTTCCCTATGCTTCTCTTAATAGCCGTCTGGATCTTCTTTATGCGGCAAATGCAGGTGGGGGGAGGCAAGGCACTCTCTTTTGGTAAAAGCAGGGCAAGGCTTGTAACCGACGATAAAGATAAGGTAACCTTTGATGATGTAGCTGGGATAGATGAGGCAAAGGAAGAGCTTCAGGAGATCATAGAGTTTCTAAGAGACCCAAAGAAATTCACCCGCCTGGGAGGCAGAATCCCAAAAGGTGTGCTTCTGGTCGGAGCCCCTGGGACAGGCAAAACTCTACTGGCCAGGGCTATAGCAGGAGAGGCAGGGGTCCCTTTCTTGAGCATCAGTGGCTCTGATTTTGTGGAAATGTTTGTGGGCGTTGGCGCTTCAAGGGTGAGGGATCTCTTTGTCCAGGGAAAAAAGAATGCCCCCTGTATTATCTTTTTAGATGAGATCGATGCTGTAGGTCGACATAGGGGAGCTGGACTAGGAGGGGGCCACGATGAACGAGAACAAACACTCAATCAGCTCTTAGTGGAAATGGATGGATTCGAATCCAATGAAGGCGTCATCCTTATTTCAGCTACCAACAGGCCTGACGTTCTTGATCCTGCATTATTGAGACCGGGAAGGTTTGACAGACAGGTGGTTGTCCCGGTGCCTGATGTCAGGGGGCGGGAGAGCATACTTAAAGTCCATACCAGAAAAACAAGGCTGGCAGATGGTATTGATCTTTCTGTAATTGCCAGGGGAACGCCAGGTTTTACCGGTGCAGACCTTGAGAATATGGCCAATGAGGCAGCCTTGCTTGCAGCCAGGAGGAATAAGGACAAGATAGATATGTCAGACCTTGAGGATGCAAAAGATAAGGTGCTCATGGGTACGGAAAGAAAGAGTATGATTATAAGCGATGAAGAGAAAAGGACTACTGCCTACCATGAGGCAGGGCATACCCTGGTGGCAAAACTCACACCTAATACCGACCCGATACATAAAGTGACCATAATTCCCAGGGGTAGGGCCCTAGGCCTGACACAGCAGCTCCCCTTAGATGATAAACATACCTATACAAAGGATTACCTGTTAAATAATATTTGCATCCTGATGGGAGGGAGAATAGCTGAGGAAATCGCCTTAAATACCCAGACGACTGGTGCAAGCAATGATATAGAGAGGGCTACCGAGATAGCAAGAAAGATGATTTGTGAATATGGTATGAGCGAGAAACTTGGCCCTTTGACCTTCGGGAAGAAAGAGGAAGAGATATTCCTGGGGCGTGAGATTGCCCAACACAGGGACTATAGTGAGGAGACAGCCAGAAAAATTGACCAGGAGGTCAACAGCCTAATAAGTGAGAACTACCACAAAACCCATAAGCTCATAAAAGATAACCTTGATACCCTCAGCAGCTTGGCCAATGCACTCTTGGAAAGGGAGACCTTAGATGGTCATGAGATAGAGGAAATAGTAGGCAATAAGAGAAAAAAAAGACAGCCAAGAAAGACGAGAGGAAAGGAAAAAATTGCCTCCTCAGGTAAAAAAATCTAACTCCTTGAAATGGTTGAGCCATAATCTCAATCTTGATTCTAAAACCTTTATCATGGGCATCCTGAATGTTACCCCTGACTCTTTTTCTGATGGGGGTCTCCATTTCCGAATCGATGATGCTGTGGAACACGGTTTGAGGATGGCCAATGAGGGTGCGGATATTATTGATGTCGGGGGTGAATCAGCAAGGCCTTTTTCAGATCCCCTCCCGCTTGAAGAAGAGCTAAGGAGAGTAATACCTGTCATCAAGGCCCTCTCTCAAGAAATAGACATCCCAATAAGCATAGACACCTATAAGAGCGACGTAGCCAGGCAGGCTTTGGAGGCCGGCGCAAAAATGGTCAACGATATAAGTGCAATGAGATTTGATACTGCCATAGGCCCACTAGTTGCAGATGCAGGTGTACCCATTGTTTTGATGCATATGAAGGGAACACCGAAGAACATGCAGGTAAACCCAACCTATAAAGATCTCTTTGGTGAGGTAATAGGATTCCTGAGCAAGGCCATGGAACAGGCTATTAGAATAGGCATAAGAAGAGATCTTGTCATCATTGACCCTGGTATTGGCTTCGGCAAATCTTTTGACGATAATCTCAAAATAATAAGGGGGTTACATAGATTTTGCTCTCTTGGGCAACCAATTCTTGTAGGTACCTCTAATAAGTCCTTTATAGGCCATGTACTCGACCTCCCAGTGCAATCTCGTGAAACCGGTACCATGGCCACTATTGCTGCTGCTGCAATGAATGGAGCAAGCATCGTCAGAGCACACAATGTCAGGGCTGCCAAGGAAACGGTGACCATTATTGATGCCATAAAATCTGGGAGTTCTAAGCCCAAAGCCTGAATAACCCTTTTTGCTCCCTCCTGATGCAAGTTGCTTATGTTTGGATGAGAAGGGATTAATTATGCTGCTGTGTATTGATGTAGGTAACACGAACATTGTTCTTGGTATCTTCCAAGATGATACAATGCTTAATCACTGGCGAATAAGAACAGAAAGAGACATGACCAGTGATGAATTAGGTATATTAGTCAACAACCTATTGGTACCGGCTCAATTTGATATTCATCGTATAAGGAACGTAATTGTCTCTTGCGTTGTGCCGCCTCTTCTTAATGCCTTTAAGGAGTTTTGCCTCCTTTATTTTGATCATGAACCAATGATTGTTAGCCCAAATATAAAGACAGGGATGCCTATCAAATACGATAATCCAAAAGAGGTTGGTGCTGACAGGATAGTCAATGCAGTAGCTGCATATCAGAAATACAGGACAGGGCTGATCGTGGTAGATTTCGGTACGGCAACAACCTTTGATTACATATCCGCTGAAGGTGCATATGAAGGGGGAGCGATAGCTCCCGGGATAATTATCTCTGCCGAGGCCCTATTTCAGAAGGCCTCCAAGTTACCTCGGGTTGAGATATTCGCCAAACCTAAAACAGTGGTAGCCAAGGAGACCATGGATAGTATAAGTTCAGGCCTTGTCTATGGGTATGCTGGCCTGGTTGACGGAATGGTAAATCGGATAAAAGAAGAGGTAGGATCTGATCTTACTGTCATAGCAACTGGAGGTCTGGCCCCACTGATAAAATCCGAAGCCAGAAGTATCGACTATATAGAAGAATTCTTGACCCTGGAAGGATTGAATACAATCTTTAAGTTAAACTCCCCTAGATAGGTATATATACTCATTGTCAAAGTCCGCCAGTCATCTATTCAGACCCTCTCAGTCACAATGAATCTTTTCCATCTTAACACCTTTAGGCCTTTCTCATTGAACCTCACCAAAAAAACAACTCTCTCTTCTACAATGCTAACGAAATGACAATACAAAGGCAAAAAGATACCTCCTTGTAAGCATTAGAATAACGGTTGTGAAAAAACAAAAAATAAGGTAAAGAACCTTGAGCAAACGCTTCAAGAAAGTCAAGAGGCAAGAGTCTTAGGAATAGCAGACAACTATGTAGCCTTGCATATGACTTAGAAGGTCGCCCTGAGTTAAGAGGGTGAAACTCAATATCGCTCAAGAAAGGGGTTTCAATTCTATGACCACTATTTACACTCTCAATGATCTCCCTGAAGATATCAAAAACCCTGTAGTCACGATAGGGAACTTTGACGGCGTACACTGGGCACATCAGGCTATTTTTAGAAAGGTTATGGACAGGGCCAAGGATCTAGGTGGAACATCTATAGTAATCACCTTTGAGCCACATCCTATGAAGGTAATGTCTCCAAAGAAGGCAAAACCACTCATAACCCTATTAGAACAAAAAAAAGAGCTGATGATAAACCAAGGGACCGATATTCTTCTCTTGATAAGGTTTACATTAGAATTTGCTGCTATTTCCGCCAGAGATTTTGTGAAAAATATCCTCGTAGATCGTCTGAGGATCAAAGAGATAGCAGTCGGTTACGATTATGCCTTTGGCCATAACAGAGAAGGCAATATTGACCTCTTGAAGGAAATGGGCAAAAAGTTCAATTTCAGGGTCCATCAAGTGGGGCCCGTTTATGTGGGAAAACGTTTGGTATCTAGCACATCAATTCGTAACCTTATTACGGAAGGGAAGGTCTCCAAGGCAAAACAACTGCTTGGAAGAAACTACCAGATCAGAGGAGAGGTCATTAGAGGTAGGAATAGGGGTGGGCCTCAATTAGGCTACCCTACAGCCAATCTGAAGTTGTCTGATGAGCTCATACCAAAGGAAGGCGTATATGTTGTTACCGTGGATCTGAAGGGCAAGATCTATCAAGGATTGACTAACATAGGCTACAATCCAACATTTAGGGATAAGACCCTGTCGGTTGAGACTTATATTCTTGATCTATCCGCTGATATATTAAAGGAAAGGATCAAGATCAATTTCCTCTCCCGCTTGCGGGATGAGATAACCTTTGCCAGTGCTACAGAGCTTTCTCAACAGATCAGCCGAGATATTGAGCAGGCACAAGAGTTTTTTCGAAAAGAAAAAAACAGACTATGAACCGGAAATTCTGGTTAGGAGTTTTAATCAGCAGTGCATTTTTATATACTGCATTCCGCAATGTGGATGTAGGGCTCATTTTCCTCTCTATCAAAACTACCAGCCTTACTTTTGTTGTCATGGTTGTTATGTTAACTGTCATTTTCTATCTAATCAGGGCCCTAAGATGGTTTCACCTTTTGGAGCCAATAAAAAGAATAGGTCTATCCAGCCTATTTTCTTCTACAGTTATTGGTTTTGCTGCCAACTGCGTCCTACCAGCCCGGTTGGGTGAATTCATAAGGGCAAATTACATTGGACGCATGGAAAAGATAAGCAAGAGTTCGTCATTAGCAACCATTGTTACTGAAAGGCTGTTTGATGTTTTCACCATTCTTCTCATATTACTGTTCGTTATCCTGTCTACCGATTTTCCTTCCGAATGGGAATCAACAGGGAGGGCTCTAAGAACAGGGGGATTCCTTCTTCTCATTGTTTTCTTGGTGTCAATCCTCCTTCTTATAGGCCTGAAGGGAAAGACTCAAACCTTTCTCAATATCGCTGAGACTTTGCTCTTTTTCTTGTCAACGAAAATACGACAAAAGCTCGTTGATATCCTTAAAGATTTCAGCGATGGGCTTGTCCTTGTCAAGGGCCCAGCACAGCTTCTCGCGGTAATATTTTACTCCCTTAGCCTCTGGTGTCTTACCGTATTTCAGATATATGTGCTTGGTCTTTCCATGGGTATGTCCCTGCCCTTCTTAGCCCCCTTTCTTATCCTCGTGCTACTGTGCTTCAGCGTCACAATACCTTCGGCCCCTGGATATATCGGAACATTTCACTTGGCATGTCAGTATGGCCTAATTTTCTATGGTTTCAGCCGGGAAAAGGCACTATCAATGGCAATCCTCCTTCATGCTGCGGGATTTATTCCTACTGTCATTTTAGGATTGATAGTCCTCTTACTTCAACACGTCTCATTCCGTAGCCTTACCAACGGAGGAATATCTCTTCGAAAAGAAAATGATCTGGACACTTAAAATGTCTTGGAAATTCTACGAGTTATTGAAATGATAGTGCTCTGTTTCCCTCGCAGGAAGCCCAAGAAAACGAATGGCGGCCTCATTATGTAGAAAGTGTTTCATCAATCTGCCTCTGCCTTTTGAGTCTTTCTTCCATACGGTTAATAGCCTGCTCCATCTCCTTAAGGATATCCTGAACTTTTAACCTGATCGGCTCTTTCAGTGATTTGCATTCTCTTCCTATCTCTTCAGCGAACCTTTCTATTCTCTTTCTGAATCGGTCTACTCTCTCTACCAGGTTATCCCGGTCTTTCAGGTACTGATTAAGTTTTTCTTTTGGAAGCCCTTCCCTCTCAGCCAGGTTTTTCTTGAGGGCCTTCTCCAGTCTTCTTAGTTCAGCCAGCATCTTTTGAAGCCCCTCTACCATGGATTTCTCTACTTGTTTCTGTATAGAGGTTCCTCCCTTTTCCAGCTCCTTTTGAAGCTCTTTTAATTTTGCCCCGGCAAGCCTGATGCTGCTCCCAATAATTTCGTTGATAGAGTTTACAATTTCTTTTACGCTCTGTCCGACAGTCATGTCACTACCTTTTTCATTGTCGGCCAAAGCCAGACCGAAAGAGCACAAAAGAAAAAAACTGATAAAGGGGATGCAAAGTTTTTTCATCAAAAGATCACCTCCTATCATCTAACAACACGAGACACTCTTGTCTTAAGCCGTTTTGAGAATAAAAGCAAGTGCATGAACAAAAAGATTCATTGAACCCAAAAAATGAGCCATATTTAACCCTTACAGGATTTAGATTTATATCCTGACCAATAATTTCGTCTATGTGGTATTAGAACGCATGAGGTCATTTCTCCAGACAGCAGACTTTGCTGTTCTCAGAAGACAATCGAAAAAACACCTTACGAATGGAGAACAGACAAAGCTCACCCTCTCCATTAAGAATAGGAAGCAGGCGCACGAAATGACCGCGGGGAAGACATAGGCGGGAAAAAATGCATGCAATAGAAAAGAATCTTGTAATCAATCGAGTCAAGTGATATACACGAAAAAAACTCTCTGGGGGATACAATGGTTAGAGAGTCCTACCAATTACCGGAGCATGGATACATAGATAGGAGGGACTTCCTAAGAATCTGCGGTATAGCTGGGCTTGGCTTGGCAACGTGCCCTGTGGGAGCGCCGTTAGCTGAGGCGGTAAGGTTTGACAGAAGACTGTATAAGGTCTCGAAGTCCAGGATAGGCATGGGGACCATAGTTTCTATCACCGTTCTTAATCCCTCCAGAGACCATGCCGAGGAGGCAGTGGCCGTAGCCTTTGAAGAGATAGAGAGACTGACCAAAATGATGAGCAGGCACGATGCTAGTACGCCGGTAGCTCAGCTGAACCGCTACGGATTTCTCAAGGAGGCTCCTCCTGAACTTTCTTTTATGATCAAGGAATCCATGCATTACCATCAAATTAGTAATCACCTTTTCGATATCACAGTGAAACCACTCTTGGATCTGTTCGTTAGATCCTATAAAGATCCAAAACATGTCCTGCCAAGTGAGGAAAAGATCACTGAAGTCTTGGAACTTGTTGATGCCGAACTAGTTTCTCTCAATGGAAAAACCATAGAATTTAAGAGAGATGGTATGGGAATTACTCTGGATGGTATTGCCAAAGGCTTTATTGTAGATAAGGCGGTTGAAAAATTGATCCTGAATGGTATAAACCATGGCCTTGTAAACGCAGGGGGGGATATCAGGACAATAGGTGACAAAGGAAATAACAGGCCTTGGAAGATAGCCGTCGAAGACCCTTTAAAGAAAAAAGATTACCCTGACACGGTCGCTATCACAAACAGATCTATTGCCACCTCTGGCAACTACGAGGTGTTCTTTGACCAAGAGAAGATCTTTCATCATATTGTTAATCCCAAGACCGGATTATCACCCTTAATCAATGCAAGCGTTTCGGTTCAGGCTCCAACAGCAATGGAGGCTGATGCCCTTTCAACTACACTCTTTATCCTTGATCCAGTTGGAGCGACGAGATTGATAAATTCGCTTCCCTCCTGTCAAAGCCTAATAGTTACCAGGAATAGGAAAAGGATCAAATCTAGTGGATGGCAGGGAATCAGAATATGATATCCCCTATTTCCTCTCTAAGCATTGACAGGCCTGAATCGTACAATGCCGAGATTGCTATTCCATTAAGTCTTTTTGCAGTCTGGGCAACCTGAGTTCCGTTCATCCTGTCACTTTTGTTCAAGACTAAAATAGTCGGAATCTCAGTCAGATCAAGGCCGTTCAAGGTCTTGTCTACTGATTCTATCTGATCTTCCAATCTTGCATTGCTGATATCTGCTACATGGAGAAGAAGGTCTGCCTCATGAAGCTCCTCAAGGGTTGCAGCAAAGGCCTCCAATAGATCCTTTGGCAAATCCCTGATAAATCCCACGGTATCGGTAATAATGACCTCCCCTTCTTTTAGCCTGAGGCGGCGACTTGTAGGATCGAGTGTGACAAACAGCCTATCGTCTACCCTTACATGACTTCTTGTAAGGGTATTAAGAAGTGTTGATTTTCCCGCATTTGTATACCCAACAATTGAGATTACCGGAAGATCCCTATTCTTTCTCTTCTTTCTCCTCTCTTTCCTCTGTCTTCTGATTTCCTTTAACTCTTTGTTTAATAAGATAATTCTATCCCTCACCCTCCTCCTGTTGATTTCCAACTTGGTCTCTCCAGGACCCCGACCGCCTATCCCACCGGTTAGTCTTGACATGGCTGTATTCTTGGTAATCAATCGAGGTAGAAGATACCTTAATTGAGCAAGCTCCACCTGTATCTTTCCTTCTCTGGTGATTGCCCTCCTGGAAAATATATCCAATATCAACTGGTTCCTATCAATTATCTTCGTTTCCGTGTAATCTGTCAGAACCCTGACTTGTGCAGGAGTCAGCTCACCGTCGAAGATTAGAAGGTTAGCCCCTGCCTGAAGAGAGCGTACAACTAACTCGCTTAGTTTTCCCTTTCCTAAAAGGAAGCGGGAATTTCCCTCTGTTTTCCTCTGGATAATAGAATCCACAACCAGGAGATTACTTGTTATGGCCAGCTCTCTTAATTCTTCAAGCGAT
>JABXJY010000199.1 GCA_013375385.1 Desulfobacterales bacterium | reverse complement strand
CTCTACCTTTGCAAACCGATTAGACTGCCTTGGCAGCGGATGCTTTCCAGTCTCTTACAATATATCTCACAATCTCCACTTCCTCGTTGGGCTCTAATTCTTGACTAGGATTTTGAATGAGGTAGAGTTCCGGCTGGGTAGAGGCGTTGGTGACTACATAGAGCCAGTATTCCTCTTTCAGGCGGTTCGCCATAAGCCACTCGTTAGGGGTCAGCGTAATCTGCCCCTCCCTTGCCCTCGCCTTAACCTCGATGTAGCGAAATTCTTCGTCAGGACTGGTGGAGCGTATATCAAAGCCCAGGTTTTGAATGGAAACATCTTCGGGGTTTCTTCCTTCCTTTATCTCAAATTCCATAGCCACCCGCATTCCAATCTGCTCAATTTCCCGGTCCTCAACAAGGCGGTCATCCCTTGGTAATTGGGGAATGACCGCCGCAACTCCCAGAATCCTTGGCACAGAAGGCAGGAGATTGACCTCTAATTCCAATCCCCTCTCAAGTGTTCCCTTCTTTCTCAATAGATCCTCTTTATTTCTCTGTTCGTTCTGGATAGTTACATCAGGGGTGGCCTCTCCTTTTGCCTTTCTGGTTTCATAATCAAGAAGCTTTTGCTCAGATTTCAAGATAAGACCCTCGAGGGATTTAAGGCCATATTTCCTCTTTATCTCAGCATCATGCTCCCTTCTTTTTCTTAATTCATCCAGATATCCTGCAAGAACATTTTCTATGGCAAAGGAGATGATCTCCTCTTCATTTATCTTCAAATCGATAGCATCTTGATACGCTGAATCGGTATGAGGTTTTAGGTCCCAGAGTATGGAGGGAGAAATTTGGCTGATGAGATCCTTTTTGTCCTGGGAGAGGGCAAAGATCCTCTTGCCAGCCGTCTTTCCACTCCCATCCTTTATCTCACCTTCAAGAAACCAGATCACCCCATTTATATTGCCTGATGGGTCTATAAAAACTGTTCCCTTTTCTAATTGGTTACTATACTTATCAAAGATCTTTTCAATCAAAGACTCAAGAAATGGGTGTCCAGGTGCTAAGAATTCTGCCTGTTCTTTAAATGCCTCTTCTTTAATAAATGAGCATTTATTGTATTCTCTGAAGACATCTCCAAACCTGATTTTGAAGCTATAAAGTACGTTTCTGATATCATAGGGCACATGGGGAATTCTCCAGAGCCCATCCTTCCTTTTTTCAACCTTGAGGGCAAGCTTATCCGATGCCTTCAGGAAAAACTTCTCAATGTATTCCGGTACAAGCCTGTTCTCCTTTGCCCTTCTTGATTCCCCCAAAATTCTGGATAAATCTATGTGTCTGGTGGCGAGACTTTCTAAGGCTGCATCTCTTGCCTTGGCAATCGCCTCTTTATCGGGTATCCGCTCGAAGTCCTCCAAGATATCATCCAGAGACCTCTTATTGATGATAGCATCCATGATCAGGTCTTTAAGGCTTTTGCCAGGTAAGATGTCACCAATAACATCAAAGACCCGATCGCTTCCCAGGTGTTCTTTCATCCTGTCCAGTTTTTCAAAGAGTCTATTTAGTATTTTCCCTTCTCTGGTATCAATGGCAACCAGGTTATGGATATGTACCTCATTCTGCTGGCCATAACGATGAATCCTTCCCATTCGTTGCTCAAGGCGATTGGGATTCCAGGGAATGTCATAGTTGACCATCATCCAGCAAAACTGAAGATTTATACCCTCTCCCGCTGCCTCAGTAGCCACCATAATCTGTGTTTTGTTCCTGAATTCACTTTCTGCCTCAATCCTCCTATCGAGGCCCATTCCGCCGTGAATATAATTAACCAGATAGCCCCAGTTCCTGATTTTATCGACCAGATACTCCAGAGTATCCCTTGCCTCGGTAAAGATGAGAAGCTTCTCACCATTTCTCTTATTAAGCCCCTCGGAGTCCATTACCCTTTTAAGCTCGGTAAGTTTGGTTTCTATCTCTTTCTTTTCAGCCTCTTTGGCCAGTGTTATAAGCACATCAAGTCTTGTAATCTCTTCGGCCAACTCCTCCAGTGTTTCAGAGGTTGTGAGCTTCTCTAAGAGTTCATCCTCTGTCTTCCAGCGATCTGCCTCGGTATAGTCCTCTAAAACCTCGTCATCGAAGTATCCCGCCTCCTGAATAATCTTCCCCTGCTGATAGAGTTCTTCCAAGCGTTTTTTTCTACGCTCTAAGGATCTCCTAATAGCCCTTACACTTGAGGCCAGTCGCCTTTGAAGGATAATTAGGGCAAAAGCCACGTTTCTCTTTTCCTTGGCCAGTGCCCGCTGATAATGCTTCTCTACATATTCAGTTACGGCATTATAAAGCCTTTTCTCATCATCGCTTAGGCGATATTTGATCGTTTTGACTACCCTGGGGGGAAATATGGGAGTCCCATCAAAGTTCTTTAAATCCTCCTTTAGCCGCCTTAAGAACAGAGGGTTATCTTTGTTGTTTATGGACTCACCGAGCATTTCGGTGGTGGCAAAGAATCCAGGCTCAAGGAGGTCCAGAAAGAGACGGAAGTTTTCAGGATCTCCCCTATGGGGCGTAGCTGTAAGGAAAAGCATAAAATCTGCATTTCTAGAGATCAATTCGCCTAGCTTGTATCTTTCCTTTTTGTCAATCTTTGTCCCATACTTATAGGCGGCCATCTTGTGTGCCTCATCAACCATCACCAGATCCCACTTTGCCTCGGCAAGGCTGACCATCACATCCTCTTGTTTGGCGAAATCAATGGATGTGATTACCTGATTCTGATCCCTCCAGATGTTTCTGCCCCAGGCAGCGTCCATGCCTGATCTATCTACCCTGAAGAACGTCTCATTGAATTTCTCCTTCAGCTCTCTTTTCCATTGGTCCTTAAGGTGCCCAGGTACGATAATAAGGATCCTCTCCACCAACCCCCTGTATTTCAATTCTTTCAGGATAAGGCCGGCCATAATGGTCTTCCCTGCCCCTGGGTCGTCGGCTAGGAGGAAACGGATTCTAGGGGTCTTAAGGATATAGTGGTAGACTCCCTCAATCTGGTGGGGCAAGGGATCGATCTGGGAGACATTAACTGCATAGAGGGGATCAAACTGATAGGCATATCGAATACGCCAGGCCTCAATAGCCAAAAAGAAGGCAAGGGCATCGCCGCTAAAGTCCTTTCCTGATTCAATAGCAATATGTATCTTAACAAGATCATTTTCTGAGAGGATCTGAGAATAAAACCTGGTAGTTTCTAGACCAACGGCCTCTATGACAAATTTCTTACCCATCTGCCTTAGGCCAACAGTCCTTACCCTTTCCGGCCAAAATGGTCCTTCTAAGATGCTATCTTTTTGAATTGAATCAGGAGATGACATTTCTGTCTTTTCCCTGGACTACTCCACTGGAGTCATTAGATGGATAAAGGCGGGGACAAACCTTGATAATTCATTCTACCCTAATCACTCCCACCAATCTCCAATACCTTTAGCAGCCTCCTCAATTCTGCTCAAAGACTCTAAGATTCTATTTTTCACCTGCTCAATTGTAGGAGCTTCTTTTCAGACATTCACAATAATCTTCATAGAAACCTGTATCCTGCTCATTTCATTTTTAATGATTTCCGGCATCTATCTATTGAGTGTATAACTTCGTGACCGCCAACCTCACGCACGAGATCGAGGTCTAGGTCTTGAAATATTACTGCTGGAAAACGGAAATATGGCCGCATTACTCAAGAAACATAGTGTAGATATGTACAACAAAAATCCGCTGAAAAAGATGCCATTCACAAGAGAAGACAAAGGGCAAATGCCCAAATAATAAGTCAAAGTAACCTTATCTTTTTGATGTGTCAAGGAGTTTGGGCCTTGCAAATAATCTTCAACGCACCAATATCAGGGCAAATAATGAGGGTTTTGAGGTTTTCTCCTTTGCCGGGGACCATAAATCCCTTGACAATTCTCGACTTTTGTACAAAGGTTTTGAGAACGAATTTTGAAAAAAAACTAGAGAGGAACAGAGAGAAATGAAAATGGATATCAATTGTGACATGGGAGAAAGCTTTGGTGCGTATAAATTGGGTCTAGATGAGGAGGTCATTAAGTATATAACCTCAGCCAATATTGCCTGTGGTTACCATGCCGGTGATCCCTTAGTAATGGAACGGACGATCTCTTTGGCCAAAGAACATCGGGTGTCGGTTGGGGCCCATCCCAGTTTCCCTGACTTGATGGGTTTTGGGAGGCGAAACATGGATGCTACCTTGCCTGAAATAAAGGGGTATGTAATCTATCAAATAGGTGCGCTACAGGCCTTCGCCAAGGCTCAGGGGTTGAGGGTCGAGCATGTCAAGGCCCACGGGGCTCTCTATTTGATGGCGGTAGAAGATGAAAAGATCTCCGAGGCTCTTGTGGAGGCCGTTGCCAGTGTTGACAAGGATCTGATCTTCGTCGCACTGGCTGGATCCAAGGGCGAAAAGATGACCAAGATCGGGGAGAAGATCGGCTTAAGGGTAGCCTATGAGGCCTTTCCTGATAGGGCATACACACCAGAGGGCACACTGGTTTCTCGCAGACAACCCGGGGCTGTCATCAAGGACCCAGACGTAGTAGCCCAGAGGGCATTGACGATGGCCAAAGAGGGAAAGGTGGTAGCCATCGATGGCACAGAGATCCCACTTCAGGCGGAGACCCTCTGTGTACACGGAGACACACCGGGTGCCGTCAATCTGGTTAAAAACATCCGTGAAACCTTAACCGAGGCAGGTGTAGAGGTCATCCCCCTGCCCAAATTCCTTTGATTTAATTGGGACGCAGACCCGCCCGCCTCGCCTGAGCGGCTCGCGATGGCGGGCAGGTTTTCGACCTGGCCCAGACCTGGCTTATGGGATTAATAGGCTGATCTGAGCCCTTAGCATCCTATTGACTTAGAGGACTGATTCCAGCATACAGCGCCAGGGCGGGCGGATGCCCCCAGAAAATCTCTTTGTTCGTTATTGGAAAAATCTTAATTAAAAAAATCTTGACAATCTGCGTTCATCAGCCCGCTAATGCCTGAGCATAGCGATGGCAGGCGCGTTTGCATCCAAAATGGAAATTTCCATGCTATC
>JABXJY010000198.1 GCA_013375385.1 Desulfobacterales bacterium | reverse complement strand
GTGCTCTTCCGATCTTCCAGGGAATGAACCCGGTTGAGACCGTTTTGTCTCGTGCCAAAGCATCTATTAGAAAAGAGATAGTACCAGAACAAGAGCTGAAACTAGCAGCATAATTTCAAAGAGCTAAAGTCTTACGGTGAGGGGAATAAATATGGTGGCAATGATGGTGAGCACCTTCATCACCTCGTTCATCTTATTGCTTATACTTGAAAGATAGATGTCAAGCATTCCAGAGACCATATCCCTGAAGGTCTCTATGGTATCGATTACCTGAATGGTGTGATCGTAGACATCCCTGAGATAGATGCCCGTAGATTCATTAATGAGGGATGATTCTCCCCTCTCCAGGACACTGATTACCTCTCGTAATGGCCAGACGGACTTCCGCAAGAATATCAATTCTCTCTTCAAGGTGTGAATGGTCTGTAAGGTTTCTGGCGTTGGGTTGGTGACGAGCTCTTCTTCCATATCTTCTATCTTTTCTCCAAGTTTCTCCAAGACGACGAAATAGTGATCAACGATAGTATCTACCAAGGCGTAGGCAAGGTAGTCAGTCTTCATCTTTCGGATGCGACCCTTTCCGTTTCTGATTCTCTCTCGTACGGGATCAAAAACATCCCCTTCTTTCTCCTGGAACGAGATAACGAAATCTGAGCCGAGAATTACGCTGAGCTGCTCCGCCCTTATCTCATTATCCTTGTCATCATAGTAAATCATCTTTACTACCACAAAGATGTAATTCTCGAAATCCTCCATCTTCGGACGCTGTCCTGTATTCATAATGTCTTCTAAGATCAAAGGATGGGTACCGAAATGCGTTCCGATTTTTTCTATAACCTCCACCTGGTGAATACCGTCTATATTTATCCATGTGACGGTGGGTCTATCTTTAAAGGGAAAGCATTCCTCAACCGCTTCTACCTCTTTCTCTTGAAATTGTGCCTCATCATAGTCAATGACGGTAATTTTTGCCTTTTCAGCCTTCTTCTCCTCAATCTGGACGAGGGTTCCTGGAGGAAGACCGACTTTCTTGTAACCCCTTCTGAATAATTTGAGCATATCTTATCACCTCCTATTTTTATCATTTTATCTCATCGAGAGAGATAGGAGGGCAAATTCAGCTCTTCTCATCCGGCCTTGGATACTTTGGATCGCTTGCGATGGTAATACTAAGCGGCCTTCGATCGTCCTGAGCCAGATACGTTGTTGTGGTTGGAAAGGCAAATTCGATCCCCTCCGCCTCAAAGGCCCGCATGATCCGTAGGTTCACCCGTTCGCTAAAGCCCAGAAAATCCCAGTAGTTAGGTGGAAAGAACCAATAGATCATCAGTATGTTTAAAGAGGCATCGTTGAATTCATTGAAGTAAGCCCGCGGAGGGAATTCCGGGTCCATACCCTCATGGCTCTCGAGGATCTCACGAATGATCGTTAAAGCCCGCTCTACCTTCTCGGGTAGGGTGTCGTAGGTGATGGTAATATTGGTAAGGCGGCGAATAGAGAGACGCCGACCAATGTTCTCGATATTGACTCTCGCCATCTTCTCGTTGGGAACCGCCACCAGGTGTCCTTCTAAGGTACGTATTCTCGTACACCGAAAACCAATGTCTTCAACAGGCCCATCGACACCGTCAACGACAACCCGATTCCCCACTACGAAGGGTTTATCCAGCATGATCATGATACTGCCGAAAAAGTTCTTCAAGGTATCCTGTGCTGCCAGGGCTACCGCCAAGCCGCCGATTCCGAGACCTGCCAGCAGTGCATTCAGTGGCTTACCGGTGATGGCTTGGAGGATATATATGCCGCCAAACACCACAACCAGCACATGGGTAATCATCCGGACCAGTTTTACGAAGTTCAGGTCGAGCTTAGTATCCTCTCTGTTTGCGAATCGTGTTAATTCGTACTCGAGCACATCCAGCAACCGATAGGCGAAGAGGACAACCACTATGGCGCCGAGCACGTCTACCGCAGTCCCACCAATACGCTCTGCTGTTGCTGGCAGGAGTAAAAGCTCCTTTATTGCGTAAACGCCAATAGCTACCAGCAATAACCGAATGGGCCATAATGCTGCTTGAAGAACCAACCTCAAACGGGCTCTTTCCTCAGTTTCTTTGAGGGCAACTGTCATGGTGGCAAGGAAGCTAATAAGAAGCTTTCCCCCGATAAAGATGATAGCTAACACCACCAGAACAGCCAAGTACCGCCACCAAGGTGATTTCAATAGCCATTCTGGGAAAAGAGTTTTCTGTGTGTACACGAATACTATTGCCACTACAACAATTCCGATTATCCTCAGAATGCTTTTTAAATTGTTCAGGGTATGTTCTGGGATCTTGTTTCTTACTCCTGAGGGTAAGGAAAGAAAAAGAAGATCTAATAGCAGTACAGTTTGGAAGAACAGGGATATGAAAGCTAAGGCAATCAAAAATGCCTCCAATCCATGGAGGATCGTAATCAGCTGTGTGGGTAGACGGAGAGGAACCTCTGCGACCCTGAGGAGCAGGGCGGCAAAGAACAACCGGAGCGAGGGAAGAAAACCCGACAAATGTGGAACCCAATTATGAAACCCTCTTTCCTTCAGAATAGTTTCAATGCGCCGATTAGTGTACCGCCAGAGTAATTCCAGTGCCAGAAAACCTGCAAACAGTATGACAAGCGAAACAGTGAACTGCCAAAGCTCATTACCTGTCGATACCTTTTCTAGCAGTGTAACAAAGTGATTGACTAAGTTCCGAATGCCTTTCATGATTTTCCTCCCTTGATGTCGGAATTAGATATGCATTTCTCACAAGTTTTTGGAAGGCACACTTGCTTAATCGATTTGACAGGATTTAAGCCGCCTGTTTCACCCCTATCTCCAGAAAGTCATTCGCCACCTAACTTCCACCTTTTGTTCTGTTTTTTTTCTGGTTAAGGAAACAGCAGGTATGGGATTTCCATGCTCGCTCTTTTATCAACAAGCCTGCACTGTTTTAGTCTACATCCTCAATAATGAACTGGCCAGAAAAAACTCAATCCTTCAGTCCGCAATTCCGGCTCCAAGATCTCAAAAATCTATGGTGCCATACATCCTTTTGTTGATAGCACTTTTTTCCTTAAATCTCCTGCCCTACCTCTTGATAGTCAAAACCGGCCTTTTAGCCATTCTTATCACCTTTTCTGATACAGAACCGAGAAGCATTTCTTCAATGTTTGTCTTCCCATGAGACCCGATGACAATGACGGAGACCCCCTCCTCTTCCTCAACCCTTAGTATCTCCTTCAAGGGAATTCCAGTCTCTATTCTCACCTTCACATCAAAACCGCTTTTCTTAAGCTCTTTTTCAATTGCGCGTGTTTCACTCCTTGCCTCTTCTTCTATTCTTCTTACCACCTCATCGAAACTCCCAGATGCGTACCGACCCATAGCTTCAATTCCCCTTTCATCAAGGACATGAAGAACTATAATCTCTTTTGTCCCGGCGTCCTTTAACTGTTTGAGGTAGTCCAGGGCCTTCTTCGATACATCTGAAAAATCCGTTGGGTATAAGATCTTCTCAAACATCTTCAATCTCCTTTTGTTGTTATTGGTTATTTCTTTCCTGCACTGCCATCTAGCAATAGTCTCCTCCCTTGGCTGCTCCATCTCTTCTTACATCGGAATCAAACCCCTTTTTTCTCAAACCGGCTGAGACACCATCACTCCCCCAAGTCATGTTCATCCTGGATGCTCCCTACCAATTCCTCCAGCATATCCTCCAGCGTGATAAGACCTGCTACTTTTCCATCGTTATCAAGCACAACGGCCTGATGGAGTTTTTTGGCCTGGAAGCTGCGAAGCTGGGCGTCTATTTTTTTGTCGGCTGAAACAAAATAGGGGGGTCTCATGATCTTTTTCAAGGACCTTGGCTTTTTTCTATTTAGAAAGCGCAGGATGTCCTTTCCGTGGACAAAGCCCACTATTTCCAAATCATCCCCCTTTTTCACCGGAAAGCGTGAGTAGCCGGTTTTCACAATGTTTTTCGTGAGCTCTGTTATAGACGCATTGAGGTCGAGAACCGCCATTTTTTCCTTGGGAACCATCACTTGCCCGACGGTCTTATCGTTCAAGGTAAAAACCTTCGAGAGCATCTTTCTCTCCTCTGCGGTGATCGCACCCTCATCCCACCCCATCTTAATACAGGTTTGTATTTCCTCCTCGGTCATCAGGGGTCTCTTTATCTTTGAAACATCGACACCTATCATAGCTAAAACCTTGGTGCTAATATAGGTGACCACAACTACCACGGGATTGAGTATCGCCATAATCACATTGAGAACCGGGGCAGTAATAAAGGATATACGTTCATTGAAATATTTGGCATACACCTTGGGGGTGATCTCAGCGAAAATCAAGATAACAAGCGTTAACACGGCAGTTACGTATGCTATGCCCCTGACTCCCCAAATAGAGATGGCGATTGCCGTCGCAATAGCTGACATGGCCACATTAACCAGATTATTTCCCAGTAAAATGGTCCCAATGAGTTTTTCTGGCTTTTTCAAGATATGCTCTACGATATTGGCCCTCTTGGGCTTAGTCTCTGCCAGGTGTCTCAGGCGCAACCTGCTAAGGGCCATAAGGGCTGTTTCAGAGCCCGAAAAAAAGGCAGAAAGAACTAAGAGCACTACCAAAAAAATAACCATCAATATAAGATTAGATTCTCCCATTGCTTTCTCCTAGATGCCTGTTGAAATCTATCTGGACGAAAACTCCTCTAAGTGGTGATGTCTGGATAGTAAATCCACAGAATCGTCATAGGTTTAAGTGAATTCGATCTCTTGAGGTCACATGTCTTGTGGCCCACCGCTCTCCCACCGATGGAATGCGATAACCTTAACTCTTGGTTGCACATGTTATTTTTAACAGCTACGTGGCCTTAAGGTCCAGTCGTCCGTCCTAATGGGAATAAAGGGATGATAGGCTACTGCATTGCGAGAAAAACTAGCCGAAAAAAGGATTACCCTTCCGTATAATGTAATCCATCTTCGAAAATGGTATTATTGGATTATGAGAAAAATAACATAACTCACATACAAAACAAGAAAAATTATGCCCTCCCAC
>JABXJY010000460.1 GCA_013375385.1 Desulfobacterales bacterium | reverse complement strand
TGAAAATGAAGTCGCCCTCCTCGTAAGCGATAATCTAAAGCTGGAGGAGATCCTGCGAGCTAAATCAGATACGCTGAGCAAACACATCGTAGACCTCAGGGACCATATCGCGAGCCTGAAAAATGAAAACAATCTCCTGAAAGGGGAAAATAAACATTTGAAGCAGAATGTAGATACCCTTAACAAGGATGTGAACATCCTTCAGAGTCAAGTGGCGACTTTAGAGGCGAAAAATGAAACACTCCAATCTGAATCTGAGGCGCAAATAGGCCACCTCCAGAACCACATTCTTGCTCTCGAAGAGAAAAATAGGGTACTCCGATCTGAAGCCGAGGCCCGGGAGCGCAGGAAAGAGGAAGAGATGCTGGAGCTGAAGGGCGCGTACGAAGTGTTACTTGAGGATATGAAATCGGAGATAGAGAAAGGCAAGATTACCATTACTCAACTGCGGGGAAAACTAAAGGTGAATATGCTGGATGAGATCCTCTTCGACTCGGGAAAAACCACTATCAAGCCCCAGGGTGTTGAGGTGTTGAGGCGAGTGGGGAACATTCTGTTAACCGTGAAAGACAGGGCGATCAACATTGAGGGTTACACCGACAATGTTCCCATCGGGGCTGAGCTCAGCAAGAAATACCCTACCAACTGGGAACTCTCGGCCGCCCGTGCTACCAATGTTGCCAGATATTTGCAGGAGAAGATCGGCATCAACCCCAGCCTACTCTCTGCCACAGGGTACGGGGAATACCAGCCCGTTGCCCCGAATGAAACTGAAGAGGGACGGAGTAAGAATCGGCGGATTGAAATCGTGCTCATTCCAAGGGAGATCGTGCCAGTTTCTAGGAAATAGGGGAACTAGGCAGCTTTCACTAAATACCAGTGGGTCTTTCAAAAAGCTCCATCAATTCAGAGGAAGGAAGGAGCTTCTTAATATATAACGCCTTTAAAAAACTAAGAAAATCACTTGATCAGCTGATAATTGTTATCCCGGCGAAGTTAGTTTCTTAAGGATTGCCCCCTATCACAATCTCCTATCTATAATCCTTGACGGTGTGGTTTCTCTGCCAAAGGCTATGGCACTTTTGGCAAAGGTTCTGAATTAAAGAGACTTTCTTAAAGTACCTTGGCTTGTAGATAGAGAGTGTGGGTTTTCCGCAGTAACTATAGTCGGCGTCGGGTTT
>JABXJY010000197.1 GCA_013375385.1 Desulfobacterales bacterium | reverse complement strand
AGAGCCGTAGTCTGTGAATGACTCTCATTTTTCATGCTGGCAGCATGCTCACAAATATCGAAGATTGGCAGGGGTAACCAGTATATCAACACAACCTATTGCTGTGTAACGCCTAATTGCGGCAAGTAGGACTTTGAATTTGGCAGAACGAATGCTTGTGTTGGGATAAAAAATGGTGGACGGTATATCCCACTCAGGTCAGAGCGCTACGGATGATCCGCATTGATGCCACTTAAGGCAAGATTTGACGCTTCGGAACATGGACCTGGAACCGATACTTAATCTTCGGGCTTCAAACCGTCCACCAAGGGCAATTTACAGGCAGCTTCTGGCTTTGTCAAGATTTTACGCAAGACCTTGTAAAGTCTTTCTTGTCTACCCACTGTTCTTTCCCCGCCGAGCCTTATGTTATGCTGCCTATATGCAGCTTTATATTACTGCAACAGGAAATCCGGTCACTGAGAAGTTTTTGTGAAGGCAAGAGGAATCAGGGATTTGCCCTCTCATAGATCTTTCCTGGGGAACTCTACCCGGACACTGATGTCAATAGGGCTGTTACAGGCCTGATTCAGTCTCACATCTCCCGCAATGCTGATTAGCATATATGCCTCTTCTTGCGAGATTCCTTTAAGCCCCATCAGCCTTTTGATCATCTCATCAACGGCAATCCGAGCTGCTTCATAAAACTCACCTCCGGTACCAGTAGTGATCAAGAATTCATCTGTTTCGATATACGGATAATTAACACGCATATGTTTTACGAGGTCAATTTCCACCTTTACTCGTGCGCAAATTTCTACTCCTGTCCCGGTGGCCTCAGCATCTCCCATCCGGGCATGAACATCCCCTATATAAATCAGTGCGCCATCTACAAAAACAGGCAAAAACACTGTGGCTCCCGGTGCAATACGTTTATTGTCCAGATTCCCGCCCCAGTTTCCTACCGTCGAGGTTGGGGGAGTCTCTTTTTGAGGAGCGGTACCTATGACTCCAACCATTGGTTTAGCCGGTAATCGAATATCCTGGGAAAAATGAAGATATCCGTCTTTAACAGGTATAATCTTTGCAACAGGCCTGGACACCATATCATCTATAATCCCGAAATCGGGTTTTACGAGTACAAACCCTTGTTCGTCCAGTGAAATATTCTCTATTTTTATCGCCACTGCATCCCCTGGTCGAGCACCTTTTACTTCTATGGGGCCAGTTGCCGGATTAACCTTCGGCACTGGACTGGAGAAATCAGGCGTTGTCCAGTGAACGTCCTCTTCCTTTCTTAGTTTCCCACATCGGGCATCTAAAGTCTCAACAACTAAAGTCTCCGGTGGGTCTACTGTAATTGCCGGGGCATCCCTACGATCAAACTTAAAAACAATATACTCACTTGTTAATATCTTCATAAGAATCCTCCGGTGCCCGGGAGCGGTACTCACTCTTGAGGAGGTCTAAGAGGGGTTATGAGTTCGCACTCTCAGGCCTGTGTTCCTGCTAAAAATATGGTACTTTGTGAAACGCAGACAAATCTCATCTTTTATTGATAAGCTCTTCTGTAAAGGAACCCGAACATAGACTTCCTCTTTTCCAATGTTGACACCAACAACCGTTACCTCTTTTATTGGTATGTGTCGAATATCTACAATAGTCCCTGTGACAGACTTAACTTCTCTATCCTCACATACCTCTATATCTTCTGAACGCACACCAGCGATCATTCCTTTGAGTTCTTCGGAAATAACCCCTCCATCGAGAAGATTGATTGCCGGGGTATCCATATCAAAATTTAGAAACTCAGCAACAAACAAACTGTGTGGATGATTATAAATATCTTCGGGGGCACCCACCTGTTCTATACAGCCGACGTTCATAATAGCAAGAATATCTGCCAAAATGAGCGCTTCTTGCTGATCGTGGGTGACATACACGGTCGTAATATCGAAGTGACGGAGTAGCTTTTTTAGCTCCAGGCGATACTTCTCTCGCAACCTTTGATCCAGATTAGAAAAGGGTTCATCCAATAGGAACAAAACCGGGTCTCTTGTAATGCATCTTCCGAGAGCAACTCTCTGTTTTTCACCACCTGATAGATTTCTAGGTTTTCTATCCATAAGATACTCTATGTCAACTCCCAGTAATTCACTCGTTTTTCTATATTTTTCTCGAGCCATTGCATCTAATTCCGGAGTGCTCTTTTTGAAGAAGAAGTAGGATAATACATTCTTCCGTGATGTGAAATGGGGATACAGCGCATAATCCTGGAAAACCATACCAATGTTTCTTTCGCCAGGGGGTGTGTTTTCCATATTGATCCCATCATATCTTACTTCTCCCGAATCTGGTTGCATAAGACCGGCAATTAATCTTAAAAGCGTACTCTTTCCACAGCCGCTAGGCCCCAAAATTACCATCACCATTCCATGCGGAATAGTGAGACTCAGATTCTCTATGGAGAATGGGTCTTCTCTCTTTTCGCTGGTTATGTATGACTGCATCTTCTTGGCAACCCGAAAAACGGCTGCAAAGAGATTTGCAATTGCGCCGGTCCCATCGAAATCCAGTCTACCATCGTTTCTAAATCTTTTGCAGATGTTCCTTAATTCAATGCTTGCCATAATGAAACAATCTCACTCTCTTTGCCTATATCTCCAGGAGCGTGTAATAGAGACCCCTGACCACTTCTGTCATGGCCTCAAAATTGAGGGTATCGATAGTATCTGTCTCCTGGTGGTAGTTCTGGTTCCTGAAGAATGATGTATCCGTTACCATGACAGCTCTATATCCGTGATGCCAGAATGAAGAATTGTCTGAAAGGCTAATGCCTCCGAAATATTGGGGTGCAATTAGAGACCTTACATTTATGGCCGAATGTTTCTTGATCCCCTTCTTCAGAGAAGAGATGTATTTTGATGAATGAAGGTTTCCCGCTACCCCGATGAAGTCAGCCGTCTTCGGATAAAAAAAGCCCATTCCCGGAAGTGGGTATCGTTGAATGGGCTCCCGGCAGAAATATCCGATCATCTCAAGTGAGATCATAACATCCACCGGCACCTTCCGATTCTTTAGGTGTTTGGCGTAGACCATACTCCCCATTTTATGAGATCCGAAGCAAGGAGGCTCTTCATTAACAAAGGCAACAAATATGAGATGCTTCTCATTCAGACTTCCTTTCTGTAACCTTGCAAGCTCCAGCATACCAGCCACAGCCGAGGCATTGTCATCCGCACCTGGTGTTCCGGGCACGGTATCATAATGGGCCCCAATCACCACTACCCCATCCTCAGTCCCAGTTTTCTCTGCAATAAGATTTGAAACACTCTTGCCGTAGCATGAATAGGTCTGTCGCTGCACTGTATATCCGCTGAATTGAAAGGCCGATTCAATATAATCTGCGGCCTTGCTCAGGGAGTGCTCCTTCCATAGATGCCGATCTCCTATCCTGACCGACAGATATTCCACATGCTTATTGAGGTTTTCGACAACAACCTGCTTCCTGAAGGCCGGGAGACCATCCAAAATGTCAGACGATTTTGACTTCACAGTGCCAACTTCCCCGGGAGCATCCATGCTCAATCAACAACTACCCCTCAAAGGGGTAGCTTGATTATGATTAATCTCTCACAGAGCACACTGAGGTTCACCCTGTTAGATAAGACCGACAATTCATCGCTGAGCTCTATCCATCGATAACCCTAGATCCATTTTGTTCAGTGTGGCTAACAAGGTGTCTAACAGGGCAAGGAGTTTTTGGTTGAATTCCTGAGAGGGGCATTCAACTAAATCCACATCCCGCTTAGCGGGATATGAATGCAAGGCCATGGTACAATAACAGCAGTACTCACTATTCATTGCCAAGAGTACACTACAAGGGTTATCAATGTCCACCTGTGGCGGACTGATTCTTTGTCCTGATTCTTCCCCTCAAAGAATCAGGACAACATAATGATTATCTCAGCGATCTCTGTGGGCTCTAGTGACCGAAGGGAACGAGCGAGAGATATTGCTGACGGTTTATGGCATTAATCAATCCCTTATAATCTGATTCTTCTTTACTCCAGGTAATCCCTGGGTTCCCATGGTCCGAGAATTTCACATACAATATGGGCGCCGGGTTGAAGTGGGTGTGTTACCCCTTGGGATTGATAAAGTCCGCACGCATAAACTCAGGATCCGGGTATGTATAGAAGCCCTTTCCGCTCTTTACACCCAGATCACCTCTTTTTATCACCTCCAAAAGCGCATCGGGTGGTTTGTCCCTGGGATCATTTGAATCACGATAATAGACCATCTCTATATCGTGGATCACATCCAGTCCCACCTTATCCATAAGGGCAAAAGGCCCCTCCTTCATCCCGGTGAAGATCATCCATGCCCGATCCACATCCCGAAAATCTACAAAGCCATTGCCCCACATATACAGGACCTCTCTCTTGATAGCTCTCCAGACCCGGTTGAAGCAAAAGCCCAGGATTTCCTTTTTCACCGTGAGAGGGATACAACCAATGGAGCGGATCCATTCAATTCCCTTTTGCATCACCTCGGGAAGTGTCTTCGTTCCTCCCATGATGTCGACCATATTAATGCCCTGAAGGGGAAAGTAGAAATGAATGTTCAGGCACCGTTCAGGCCGTCCACTGTTCTCCTCGAACTTTGATACAGGCATAGAGGAACTGTTGGTAGCAAGGATTGCCCCTGGAGGTGCCTTTTGGCCAAGTTCCCTGAAGACCTGTCTTTTAAGATCCAGATTCTCGGGGACGGCCTCAATTACGAGTTCTGCATCCTTCACCGCCTCACCGAGCTCCGTTGTTTTTTGAATGGCTTGTTCACATGCCTCCCAATCCTCCCACGGAATGAAAGGTGTCATATCCTTTGCCTTTAGATCACCTTGAATCTTATTGTAGGTTTCGATAAAGGCCTCCTCCCTGGGATCGAATATCTTGACCCTATAGCCTGCATGAACCGCAAGCATCGCGATCTGGGCACCCAAAATACCGGTACCAACCACTGCAACCTTTTCTAATGGCTTACTCATATCAAATCCTCCTTTCTAACTTACAGGAAAGCTTTGTTGGATTATCTTGAGAAGACCTTACCACCTATCGGCTCAGATACTGGGCAATCTTACCTCCATCCAGTT
>JABXJY010000459.1 GCA_013375385.1 Desulfobacterales bacterium | reverse complement strand
ATTTATCCTGCCCGATGTATGTCTGCTTCTCTTTATTGGCTGTAGGCGATGTTTCATTTTTTATGTAAGAAGGGGTGGTACCCTATTAAAATGGATAACAAAAGAAAAGAACAGAATAGTTAAGCACGGCACCCATAAGAAGAATATCAGCAAGTCAAAAACTGCGCAAGGAATTAAATGTGTAACCGGCAAAGACTTAAGGGGATAGTGTCTTGAGTGAGATTTTCAAGAAAGGCACTTCTATTCATTGCAGATATCTCTGTTTTTACTTGATTCCTATTAGCTGCATGTTAAACTCATTAATTTAAAAACGAGGCTGTTTCTATGAAGGCTTTAGCTCTTTTCTCTGGTGGTCTCGATAGCATTCTGGCTGTTAAGCTGATCGAAGAGCAGGGAATTGAGGTTACAGGCATCTGTTTTGAGGCCCCCTTTTTTTCCTCCCAGAAGGCTACCCAGTCAGCCCAATATATAGGACTCCCCCTTAGAGTTGTAGATATCACGGATAGCCTCATCAAGATAGTGCTGAACCCCAGGCATGGTTATGGAAGAGGCTTAAACCCTTGTATCGACTGCCACGCACTTATGTTCAAAGTAGCAGGTGAGATGCTGAAGAAGGAAGGGGCAGGGTTTATCATGAGTGGAGAGGTGTTGGGCCAGCGACCCATGTCGCAGAATGTAAGATCCCTTTCCATTGTTTCTCATGATTCGGGTCTTAAGGATCTCATCCTCAGACCCCTTTCGGCAAAGAGATTACCGGAGACCCTTCCTGAAAGGGAAGGCTGGGTGATCAGAGAAAGATTATTAGGGTTTTCAGGACGTTCCCGCCGGCCACAGATGGAGTTGGCCAAGAGATTTGGGATAGAAGAGTATCCGGCTCCAGCAGGAGGATGTCTGCTGACAGAAGAGGTATTTTCCCGCCGCTTCAGAGATCTGATATCCTTTAACCCAAGATTTTCAAGGCGAGATATAGAGCTTCTCAAAACGGGCAGGCATTTTAGGATTAGTGAAAAAACCAAGATTGTGGTAGGCCGAAATCAAAGAGAAAATGAGGTGATTAGTTCCTTGAGGAGGGAAGGAGATACAATTCTAACAGTTGAGTCAATTCCCGGCCCCACTGTTCTGGCAACAGGAGACCTGTCACCAGAAGAGATAGAGGTAGCCACGTCTATAACTGTGTCTTACAGTGA
>JABXJY010000458.1 GCA_013375385.1 Desulfobacterales bacterium | reverse complement strand
ATCAGATCTATCTCCACTCCTATCGGCACTGAGATCTAAGCCTGCCATCTTGAGTACCTGAGCCCCTGTGGTGAAGCGAAAGGGATTGCCGATGGCAGCAAAGACCTTGGAGGACACATCAGGGCCAAAGCCAGGAATGGTGAGCAGGTAGTGATACTCTGGAAATTGAAGACAGATATCCTCGATCTTATGATCGGTCGCATGAATAGAGTCTCTGATCTGCTCCAGTGTTTCCACCATCACCTTTGCCTCAAATTCCAAGGCCTCACCTGCATCGCAACCAATTGAATGAGATGCCAGTTTCCAGACCGCTTGCAACCTCTTCTGTTGCGCGAGACTCCTTCTGCGAGGGGCGACCAACTGAGTAAATTGCGCATATTCTAAACCGGCAATCACTGAAGGATTTCCACACCACCTCACTATTGCTAAACCATCAGGCTCCGAGTGTCCGTAATATCTATCCAGCTCAGGAAAATAGGTGGCCAACAGATGGTTTCGGATACGCGCCCTCAGGCCATGCTCTTGTCTTTTTAATCTCCTCTTGAGGGATACAAGACTCCTCAGTTCCCTCAACTGTAAGGGAGGGTACTCGTAGAAGAGGCATTTTCCCTGGCTGATGAGATCCGCCACATTGGCCGAATCCTTGGTGTCATGTTTGTCCCAGCGGCCATCCAGCAGCTCCCTGTTTCTCTTCACTGCCACCCCAGAGACTAACACCACCATGTGACTACCCTTGATCAGAAACTCCCCCAGTGGTTTATGGTAGTTGGCGGTTGGCTCAAGGCCAAATACTGTCTTTGTAAGACCATATTGGACCTTGAGTGCCTCGGCCTGGATGAGGAGCTTTTCGAATCCTTCTATGGTGTTTTCAAAGACCAGTCTCTTAAACAGTGTCTTTCCCGTGGCAGTGCCAAAGAAGGCATGGTGCTTGTCCTTGGCCACGTCAATGCCGACAATCAAATGCCTTTCCGAACCTCTTATCTCTTTCTTCAGTTGACGGAATTGCTCGAGCCTGATACTCTCTATCTTGTTCATGGGAAACCTCCTGTTTTTAGGTTATAGGTTTTTTGGTTCTGTTCACCTATTACTTAACAGGAGGTTTCTTTTTTTGGTAGCTATTAAATAATTTTTTTCTATACTACCCTTAGGGGTGTAACCCTTTGATTTGTTGATATATAACGCCCTTAAATATCTAAGA
>JABXJY010000457.1 GCA_013375385.1 Desulfobacterales bacterium | reverse complement strand
TACATAGGGATCATGGACCTTAATTTCAGCGCCCATCTCCGTCAGCTTCCTGACGATCAATTCCGAACCACTGTACCTGGTGTCCCCCACATCCTCTCGGTAGGATGCCCCGAGGATTGCTATCCGCGAGGCCGCAACCATTCTCCCCATGTTCCGTAAGGCATCCCTGACCAGCTGAGCAGCGTGGAGGGCCCTCGTATCATTGATGTTTATGGCCCCAGGGGTAATCTTGAAGATCTCGTCTTCAAAACCCAGCAGGTGTTTGTATGCCCATATCCCTAAGCCACCATCTTTTGGGAGACAGTACCCGCCAATGCCCGGTCCAGGGAATATTATGTTGCTGTGTGTGGGTCTGACCTTGATGGCATCGACAACCTTGATCATGTCAACCCCGTTGGTTTCAGCAAAACGGCTCCATTCATCCAGAAAGGCCAGGATTGTAGCCCTGTAGCTATTTTCCACAATCTTGCATGTCTCACTCTCAATGGGCCTTCCAAGAACAGTCAATGGATAGTTCTGGACATCTATAATGTCGCTTAGGAACTTGCTCACCCTGTGCTCACTTTCCTTGTTTATACCACTACACACCCGCCAGAAATTGCGAATGGATCTTACATAATCCCGCCCAGGCATCACCCTTTCAAAAGAGTGGGCCAGAAGCGGTTCAGCGGCTATGCCCCTTTTCTTAAAGGCCGCCTTGATGATGGGATAGGCAATATACTCGGTTGTTCCTGGAGGCACCGTTGTTTCAATCAGGACAAGACAGTCTGGTTCAACGAGTCCACCAATTATCTTGAAACTCTCCTCAATGGCACCCATCTCAACATAGCCGCTCTGGAGATCTCCCAGCCCCTCTTTTACAAAGTCGCACTGCACGTCAACGATCAGGACATCAGCAAATCTCAAGGCATCATAGGTATAGGTAGCTGTGACGGTCTTCTTCCTGACACCTTTCTCGATCAGTTGTCCAACAGTGGGGTCTTGGGCGCTGACAGGGGAAATACCCCTGTTCAACAGGGGAATCTTCCAGAAGCTCCGGATGCTTGGCCTCTGCATGCCGATCACAAATCTATCGGGCGCTCCTGTTTCTTTATCCACACTATCCGCCACCACCGCCGCCATAACCGCCCCGACAAAGCCAAGACCCATAACGACGACTATCTCCCTCCCCTTTTCCCTCTCACTCTTTGTGATGTTC
>JABXJY010000456.1 GCA_013375385.1 Desulfobacterales bacterium | reverse complement strand
GAGTTTTGCCCCCTCCGCATTCCCCCGACAGGTCGGGGGCTGCGGTTTCCCCCGCTGATAAGTCGTGAAAAGGACGGCGGCCTTCCACCAGCCCTGTTGAATTTCCCGAAGGGGACCCTATTCAACAGGGCCAGTCACTCAGAAAAGACCTCAAGGCCGCGCTTTACCTCCAAGTGCCACGGGTGTAAGCCCGTGGGTGTCTACGCTATCAGCTTAAAGATACGAGCTATCTGTTATCCATCCAATCATCCCTATCTTAGTTCAAGGCATTTTACGCAACAATTTGATATTGCTTTTTTCTTGAAATTCTGGCAGCTTAAGTTGATCGATTCGAAATCGTTCAATACCGGGGCTTGCGGTAGCAATTTTTTTATTCTTGCTCAGCTTTCGACTCCCTTTCTCACTCAGAGAGGTGGATTCATGGTGGAGGATTAACACAATAGTAAAGATAGGAGGAGACCATGGCCAGATTAGGCAAAAATCTTTTGGACACCGGTGATCGATTTCCTGAGCTGGATTTGGAGCTGATTTCTGGAAGAACTCTGAAACTTCCTCAAGAATTTGAAGAAGGCTACTCTGTGATTCTCTTCTATCGGGGGCACTGGTGACCTTTTTGTAGTCAGCAGTTAGCGGACCTCCAATCGTTTCTTAAGGACTTTGATGCCGAACAGATCAAAATAATTGCCGGTTCAGTAGACCCCATCGAAAAGACGAAGGAATTTGTAGATAAATTAGGGATCACCTATCCAGTTGCCTATGGCATGGATGCAGAGGCGGTTTCCGAGCTGACAGGCGCCTTCTATGAAAAAAAGAGGATGATTATTCAACCCACTGGCATTCTTGTCCGCCCCGACAGAACCATACAAGTGGCTGTATACAGCTCAGGCCCAATAGGTCGCTTTGTCGCCAATGATGTCCTGAGACTTGTTAAGTTCTATAAAAGCCGTGAGAAAAAGTAGGGATATCCCTGATCAAAGGGGATATGAACTCGGTACCAGGACCCCATTTCTTACTTCGGGAGAAAATGCGTCGCATGATCACTGCCGAGGAAGAAAAGTATGTATTGACCAGCGCATATATACCGGAGCACATAGTCGGGTTGATGACGAGTGTATCAGGGGGGGAGCCGTTTCTCATCGAGGACTATTTTTGTTGCCGTAAGGACGACTGGATCATTGTTGTAGGGTATCCCCTGCAACGTGAT
>JABXJY010000196.1 GCA_013375385.1 Desulfobacterales bacterium | reverse complement strand
AGGTAAAAGACTCGGCGGGGTGACAATACAGCCTGCACCATAGGGCATCACTCGATCATGAAGCCAAAACCCAAAATAGCCCGCCTCGTACACTACCTGAATCGAGCAGGCTCGATACCGATCCAAAAGCCGTCGCAAAGCCTCCCAGTGCCCCGGCACAGTCCCACTAAAAAGCTCCTGCTCCTCGGCCATCACCGTGACGTGCCATTTAAACCGGTGAAGATCCACTCCCACAAAAACGGTCTTGCCTTCTTGTCCACCACTCTTGTACTCTTCCATTTGAGCCTCCTGACTTGAGGGTTTTTGGTTGCTGATTTGGTTATACCCCTCTTGCCAGTGAGGCTCAAGTCTGTAGCATAGTTACTTGAATTCTTGAAATAGACGATTGAAATCAAAGACCCTCGATGGGTATGACGCCCATATAAATTCCACGGCCAAATCAGACCATAACAGAGAATCCCGAGAAGCTTACGTCCGGTCAAAAAAAGGTTTGACTTTTATCGCCACTGTGGTAACAGTACTACCTAGCACAAAAAAAAGAAAGGAGGAAGAAAAATGAAAAGAATCGTATTTATCTTGCTGGGTGTCGTGTTTCTCTGTAGTTTGGGGGTTGCCGCCGGGGAGGAGCAAAAGATTGTAATGAAGCTTGGCCATATCAGGGACCTCGAGCACCCCACGCAGAAGGCTGCTCTGAAGTTTGCCGAGCTGGTGAAAGAATACTCCAACGGCCGGATCGAGGTCAAGGTTTTTCCAAACAGCCAACTCGGCGGTCCGAAGGAGATGTTCACCCAGCTCCAGTCGGGTGATCTGGAAATGGTCTACGGTGGAATCAACACGCTGGCCTGGATCGGGGGGGGCGAACCCTATGAGATCACTTCCATGCCTTTTCTATACCGGGATTACGATCACATGAGGCGAGCGCTCACATCGGATTTCCTCAAGTCAGTGCAGGACCAGGTGGAAAAGGCCACCAACATCAAGATCGTCAACCTTAACGGCGACACTGCCCCGAGGGGTTTGAGCACCAAGGGATTGGCTGTCAAGCATGTGAAGGATGTCAAAGGATTGAAGATCAGGTTGGCGGCCAGCGAGACCGCCCAGCGGCTGTGGAGACACTTTGGCGCGCTGCCCCAGCAGATTCCCTATGCGGAACTGTACATGGCTCTGAAAACCGGGGTGGTGAAGGCCCAGGAAAACGGCTCTCTGGTGGTCGCGACCAAGAAATTCTACGAGGTGCAGGATTACTACATCAGAACAGATTATGTCCGTGATATCGAGACCTTCTATATGTCCATGAAGCATTGGAACAAGCTGTCCGAAGCTGATCGAAAGCTGATCTATCGTGCCACCGAAGAAGCCGGGAACTACGAGACCGAGCTCACAAAGCAGGTTATTGAAGATTCTTATAAGCTGCTAAGGGAGAAATTGACGGTCATCGAACCTCCCGCGTTGGACATCCAATCCTTCCGTGACGCCGTGGTGGGTCTCTTTGACGACTGGGAAGGCACCAAATGGCCCACCGGGCTGATGGGAAAGATCCGAAATCTGAAATAGCCTGAACCCGTTAACGGCAAACCCCACACTGACTTGGAAGGGGGGGAAGCCCCTCTTCCAAGTTTTTTCATGATTTGAAACTACCCAAGGAGAAGCTAATGGCTGAAAACAAGGAGCTGTCCTCTTATCGCGACACAATATTCGACATCATGAACAGAATCGCCGGTGAAATCGATACCATCCAAGCGGCGGCGGAAAAAGTCGCCGAAGTCATTGCACGGGATGAAGTGGTTCACGTGGTCGGTCCCGGCGGACATTCAAACATGGCTGTGGAAGAGGTATTCTGGAGGGCAGGTGGCTTTGCAGCAGTCAACCCAATTCTGGATCCGGGTACCAACCTGATTCACGGCGGCGCCCGGTCCATGATCGTGGAAAGAACGCCGGGGTACGGGATCAAGGTCCTTGATGCATACCGGGTCGGTAGGCAGCCGGGAGAGCTGATCATCATAGCCAATGCCTATGGTGTTAATTGCATGTGCATCGATCTCGTGGAAGAAGCGAAAAGAAGGCAAATGATAACTGTCGGGATAACCTCACGCTCCTATGCCGATGTTCTGCCCAAAGACCATCCTTCCCGACACCCCACGGGAAAGAACCTATATCAGGAGGTGGAATACTTTCTCAATAACCACCTGCCTTACGGCGATGCCATCGTAGAGATCGAAGGGACTGATCGGAAGATGGGCCCGACATCGACGTTCTGCAATGTATTTACCATCAACCTGTTGATGATCGAGACGACCAAAGCAATGGTTAAGATGGGTGTTGATCCTCCCATATTTATCAGCGGTAATCTACCTGGTGGTGATGAAGCCAACAAGCAGTTGATAGACAGGTACATCCCGAAGGTAAAACATCTGATGTAAGCGGAAGTGCGCTCGAGCTATTTCGTGAGCAGAGCGGAGTGTCAGCCCGTCGAAATCAAAGGGGGAGTCAGCAAGCCATTATTGAACGCCGCGGATGGCTATGTTGCCGGGTTTTGTTCTGGAATATCATTCTATACCGCGGCCGACTATCCTGAGCTGGGAACGCACGATGACTGTGAAGGGTTCTTTGTCATGGAGGGTGAGGGGCGGGCGAAAGTAGGGGATGAAGAATACCGGCTTGACCGGGATGTGTGTTTCTGGATGCCTGCTGGTGTGCAGCATGCCATCAAACGAGGCCCGCGGTTCGAGTTTGTAAAGGTTTGTTGGTTTCATGCCTCGATTACTGAGAGGATTCGGCGATTGGAATATCGGTGTGTTCCGATATGACGTTTCTTACGGTCTTTTCCTTTTTGATAGCAATACGGTAACCATTGGAGCTTGTAGAATATGGTCGTCCTTCTTTTTGTGATGTTGTTTCTGTTTATCAGCCTCGGCTTCACCATCTGGACCGCTATGGGCATCAGTGGGATGACCTACATTCTTATCAAGGGCGATTTCTCTCTGCGAATACTGATCCAAACGATGGTAGGCGGAATTGACTCAACCACTCTGGTCGCCATACCCTTCTTCATTTTCGTGGGGAGGCTCATGAGCAAGTCCGGGATTACAAAGAAACTGGCAGATTTTGCAGACTTTTTTGTCGGCCGTTTTCGAGGTGGGTTGGCCTTTGTGTCAATCGTTGTCAGTCTGATCATGGCGGGAGTATCCGGATCGGCAGTAGCCGATGCCAGCTCAATTTCAGCCGTGCTTCATCCTCTGATGAAAGAGAGAGGGTACGACGATGAGTTTGCAGCTGCGATCAACTCCAGCTCGGCTGTCATAGGTCCGATCTTTCCGCCTAGCATTCCGATGATTTTCATCAGCGTAATAAGTGGCCTTTCCTTGGGAAAGCTTTTTCTGGGAGGCGTGGTCCCCGGCATTCTGATGGCGATATTTCTTGCGATCATGGTTGCCTTCGTGAGCAGAAAGAAGGATTATAAGACAGTAAAGATGAAGATGGGACTGTGGCGCTTCCTCTCACTCATCAAGGACTCCATTTTTGCCGTTATCGCTCCGCTGATCGTCATCGGGGGGGTAGTGTTCGGCGTGGTAACGCTCGTTGAGGTTGCCGCTTTGGCCATCTCCTACGTGATGTTTATTTCCCTGTTTATCTACCGCAGTATCAAGCTGAAGGATCTGTTTCCTGTTTTCAAAGAAACTGCCGTCTTTTCGTCATCAATCATGATCATTTTCGCGGTGGTTGGGCTATACCAGTACATCGTGGCCACGGAACAGCTCGCAGACCAGTTACTGAAAGTCATTCAGGGAATGCACATGAGCAAGCAGCTGTTTTTGCTGTTCACAACGGTCTTTTTCCTCCTCATGGGCTGCATTCTGGATGCAGTACCAGTCATGTTGATCTTCTTTCCAGTTCTTTTGCCGATCGCCGTGGATTTAGGGATTGATCCGACCCACTTCGGTGTGATCGTTGTTCTGAACCTCATGATCGGCCTTCTCACGCCTCCCATTGGAGGAATCCTATTCATACAATCCAAAATCGCCGGGCTGGATTTCGACAGGATGGTTCAATGCATATGGCCATATACATTGACGCTCATCGCTGTTCTTCTTTTGATCACGTATGTGCCTTGGCTCGTACTGGTCGTTCCAAATATGGTTTTTTGAGGGAGAAAGGATGGTAGACAAGATTATGAATAGGCTTCTCCGGGTGATCCAATTTTGCGCCGGTACGCTTTTCTTAGCAGTTTTTTCAGCTAACATACTCAGGATTGTGCTGCGTAACATTGTTGGCATCACCTGGTTTTGGATCGACGGTTTTTCCCGCCTAACTTTTATCTGGACCGTTTTCCTCGGGGCAACCGCTCTCTATGCCACCGATGAACATCTCATGATGAATTATTTCGTAGCCAGAATGAGGTCGGAAACAAAGCGAAGATTAGATGTCTTTATTAATCTGGCGTTCCTCGTCTTGGCATTGTCCATGATTTTTTACGGCTTTCTTGTTTTCAAGGTCCGGATGCGTATCCCGTATACCTCTTGGAACTTTCCTACTGGATACGCTTACCTCTCTGTACCGGTCTGCGGCATACTGATGCTGCTCTTCTCCTTGAATAAGCTAAGGACATTCCTGTCCTGGAAAAAAGGGGAGATGGCCTGATGAAGGCCTGTCTTCTGGCAGAAAGGACCATTCCATTCATTTACAGAAAGTAATAGGGTTGTGGGGGAATCAATGGAGCTGAAGGGCATCGATGTTTTTAGTGGTGAGAACGTACGAATTGAGATAGTGGATGCATCTATTCACAAAGTGGAAAAAATTCAGAAAGAAGGATCCCTTCCCTATATCGCACCGGGCTTTATCGATATCCAGGTAAACGGGTTTCGTGGCAATGACTACAGTGCGGAAGATTTCTCTGAAAACCAGCTGAGAAAAATTGTTGACGATTTAGCGACCTCAGGCACGACTCAGCACCTCCCGACCATAATTACCAGCCCCAAGGATAGAATCGTTAAGAATTTGTCCGTAATCGCGGAGTCGGTAAGCAACTCGGAGGACTTGCGAGCTGCCAAGTCTCTCTGCATTTCTTGTGCAAATATCTTGGGCTCCTCAACATAAGGAAAAAGGGAGCCGGTTACAGCTTTTCGACTAAACGCAGGATTGAGTCTGCTACTAAGATCGT
>JABXJY010000195.1 GCA_013375385.1 Desulfobacterales bacterium | reverse complement strand
GCCCTCTCATATATCTGGATCGTATTGAGCTGATAATCAGCCTCCCCATTCTGGTTCCTTTCTCCATAGATCGCCGAAAGGGCAGAAGCAGATGAATATGCCTCAAGACACCCTTTTTTTCCGCATCTACAGAGCCTCCCATTAGGTTGAACGCACATATGCCCGATCTCACCGCCAAGGCCGTGTTCCCCTCGATAAAGGTCCTTGTCAAGAATAATGCCACCGCCAACCCCGCTGCCCAATGTTAGACAGATGACTGAAGAAAACCCTCCTCCAGCCCCATACATCCATTCACCGTAAGCGACTGCATTGGCATCATTCTCTAAGAAAACAGGCAGACCGGTGGCTTTAGAAAGGTCTTTTCTGACAGGCTGCCCGTCCATCCACCTGACATGGGGAGAATATGACATTACTCCTCTTGAGATCAAAACCCCGCCTGCCACAGCTACCCCAAGGGCCTTTATCCTGTCAAGGTGCATCTCCTTGATCACAGATGTCAGCTTGGTCAAAAAATCAGCCCAGGAGGAGTACTCCTTTGTGGAAAGATATAGTAAATCACCTACCTCACCCTCTTTATTAACCAGCCCAAGGCGTATGTTTGTTCCTCCCATGTCAATCCCTATACACTGTCCTTCCATTTAGACCTCCTGCACACATTCTACCTCTTAAAAAATAGTACCATATTGACATCCCTTATGCCCAGTCATGAACATTGATCGCTCCATATTACCTATACTTCGATGAGATTACGTTTGCAACAACCTTAGGAGAGCCGAATAGTCATCTATACGCTGTGTAGTTTGTGCCATCGGCATGGAAGATTGACAATCCCTAGCTCATTGATGTATAAGCGCTCTGGGCGACAACATCTTCACCTTTTGAGTCCGCCCCATTTGATGGGTCCCGATGCATTCGGCGAGGCCTTTTCAACTTAGTGCTTCGATTCGCAAATATAGTCACGTATCTAAACGAGAAATATTTAAACAAATGTCTTCGACCTTGAGCTCAGACCGAAGGGCTCACTCAGCACTTAATCCCAAGGAAATAAATACGTTACCGTATTTATGAATCGAGGGACTTAGTTTTGAAAATGGAATGACCAGAACAGAAAAAGATGTCACAGTCCAGCCACACGTTAGTCAAACATCGGGTTGCCTGGTTTATTTCACCACACGGTTTTGGTCATGCAGCTCGGGCAGCCGGCATAATGGCTGCCCTTCACTCAATTGATTCCTCGATCCGATTTGAGATCTTTACCACGGTGCCTTCCTGGTTTTTCCAGAGTTCCCTCTCCGGGCCTTTCACCTATCATTCTTTGCTAACAGATATCGGACTCATACAAAAGACACCGTTGCGGGAAGACCTTAACAAAACACTGCAATACCTAAACGATTTCCTACCCTTTGATCATTCTCGGATCTCCAGCCTGAGCCAGCTGATAAAGAGATCAAGATGTGAGCTCATCATCTGTGATATTGCTCCAATGGGAATCTCGGTAGCCAAAGAAGCTGACATTCCTTCAGTATTGGTCGAGAACTTTACCTGGGATTGGATCTATCAGGAATACGCAGGCTACGACGTACAGATAGAGAAACACGGCGTCTATCTACGGAGCCTTTTCGATGCAGCGGACCATCACGTTCAAATAGAGCCTGTGTGCCGCTACCGTGTAGCCGATCTCACTACCTTACCGGTTAGTAGGAAGGTTAGAACGCCTGCCAGCCAAATCCGGAAAGAATTAGGGCTACCGTGCGGGAGCAAGGTCGTGCTGATTACTATGGGAGGAATACAACAGCACTATACTTTCTTAGAGGAACTGGCAAATCAACGTGACGTGCATTTTGTGGTACCGGGTGGTAGTCAAGCAATGGAGCTTCGTGACAATTTGGTGCTCTTGCCCCATCATTCCAATTTCTTTCATCCCGATCTGATCAATGCCTGTGACGCGGTCGTCGGCAAACTTGGCTATGGTACCCTTGCTGAGGTTTACCATACAGGTGTGCCTTTTGGCTACATCTCACGACCGTCATTTCCGGAATCGGAAATATTGGCTGCCTATGTCGAAAAGGAGATGCCCGGTATTGCTATTGAAGAAATAGAATTTCAGGCCGGCACCTGGATATCACATCTTCAAGACCTCCTGGCCTTACCGCGGATCCAGCGAAGCGGTCCCAATGGGGCAGAACAGGTAGCGCGCTTTGTTCACACAGTATTGGATGGCGAGGATTAACCCATGTTAGCAATTCGCTGAAATCGACGTTCACCATTGAGGGATCTAAAACTCGGAGAGACACGGCAGAGCTACCGAGTCTGGAGTATCGTGAGGCATATGTGGCTTGCGCTGCCAATAAATGGGACAATCTTAATGAAAATCCATAGCTATTTATTGTATAATCCCTTTTGAGGAAAGCAAAGCAAATCGAAACATAGCCGCATCGCGAATTGAGGCCATTCCATGCTACCGTTCACGCGGAGACCAATCTTGATTCTGTCATAATAGGGGTTTCTGGTACGGGAGTGGGCATCTCTCCGGAGGACATAGAAAGGGAAATGACGACTACAGACCTTTTGTTCTTATGACCCTGCTCTACACGGGTAATGTGGCTAACAGGAGGTAAGAGATGGATAAGGGGTTAGATAAAGGCATACATCAGGAAAAGGAAAGGCTGGTCTATTACAAGGCGCTCAATGATATAGCCAACCAGATTCACTCAGCGAAGAATATTAACGAGATCCTCATTAACCTTAAGAACCAAATCCTCGGTTTGTTTGATGCCGATCGAAACACCATCTATGTGGTGGATAGCAAAACCAAAGAGATTTATTCGCGCTTTACGGCAGGGGATTTCCCCAACGAAATCCGCGTCCCCATTAACAACAAAAGTATTGCTGGCTTTACAGCCAATACTGCACAAATAACCAACATCGCCAATGCCTACGACCGACATGAATTGACCATGATTAACAAGGATCTCGCTTTTGACAAGAGCTGGGATGAAGAATCCGGCTATATCACAAAGCAGATCTTGACTGTCCCCATTTTTTTCAAGAAATACCTCATAGGGGTCTTCCAGCTTATCAACAAAAAAAATGGCGACAGATTCACTCTCGAAGACCAGAATTCCGCAATAGAGATGGCAAAGATTCTGGGTATTGCCTTTTTCAATCATCAAAAACTGAGCAAGAAAGGGAAGAAACGTACAAAATTTGACTATCTTATCACCAACAGCATCATAACCGATAAAGAACTGGAGAGGGCCATCGCGATGGCTCGGGACCAGAAAACCTCAATCGAAACCATCCTCATAGACGAGATGAAGGTCAAGAAAGGGGAGGTCGGTCGGTCCCTTGCAGAGTATTACAACTGTGAATATGTCCCTTTTGATAATAATTATCCTATCCCCGGGGACCTCTTGACCAAATTGAAACAGGTATACCTTAAGAACAATCTCTGGGTCCCTCTGGCCAGGGAAGACGGTAAAGTCAAAATCCTTATAGACAATCCCCAGCGACTGGACAAGATTGATAGTGTAAAATCCTTGATCCGTGCAGAGAACTACGAGTTTGCCGTGGGCCTGAAGGAGGATATTTTACAATTCCTGGATTATTTCTACGGAACACCACAGGTTCAGGATGACGGGTCTATAGACGACATCCTCGGTAAATTGGATACGGGAGATGAAGAGGAGGCGGAGGACGCTGCTCAAATGCTGACGGAAGACGACAGTGCCATCGTTCAGCTCGTCAACAAGATAATTACCGACGGCTACAAGAAGAATTGCTCAGATATTCATATCGAACCCTATCCGGGTAAACTGGGGGCCGAAATCAGGTTTCGGATTGACGGCGTGTGCCAGAAATACCAGACAGTCCCTTACCATTATAGGCGAGCTGTGACCTCAAGGATAAAAATCATGTCCGATCTGGACATCTCTGAACGCAGAAAGCCACAGGACGGTAAGATAAAATTCAAGAAATTCGCTCCCTTTGATATGGAACTCAGGGTGGCCACAATCCCTACGGTGGGAGGGGAAGAGGACGTAGTCATGCGTATTCTGGCAGCTGGGGAACCGATTCCCCTTGATGCCATGGGGATGAGTGAAAGAGATTACAACCTCTTGCTCAGCATGATCACCAAACCGTACGGCATCGTCCTAGTTGTGGGACCCACGGGAAGTGGTAAGACCACCACCCTACATTCGGCACTGGCCCATATCAACCAACCGGGGACCAAGATCTGGACGGCCGAAGATCCAGTTGAGATCACGCAGAGAGGCCTGCGTCAGGTCCAGGTACAGCCTAAAATAGGTTTTGATTTCGCCGCAGCCATGCGCTCTTTCCTGAGGGCCGACCCGGATGTGATCATGGTGGGGGAAATGAGAGACCATGAGACTGTAGCCACTGGCATAGAGGCGTCCCTGACAGGCCATCTAGTCTTCAGCACCCTCCACACCAACAGCGCCCCAGAGACCATCACCAGGCTCCTGGACATGGGCATGGATCCCTTCAATTTTGCCGATGCCCTTCTCGGTGTCCTGGCACAGCGTCTTGTCAGAACCCTCTGCAAGTCCTGCAAAGAACCCCATCACCCGACCCGTGAGGAATACGATAATTTTGTTCGGGCTTATGATGGGATTTTTGATGCACTGGGAGTTCCATACACAGATGATCTGACCCTCTACAGGGCCAATGGATGTGATCAGTGCAACAATACAGGGTATAAGGGTCGAACCGCCATCGTCGAAATTCTTGATGGCACGGATGAAATGAAATCCCTGATCCAGAGCAAAGCCAAGATGGAGAAGTTGAGGGATCAGGCCGTAAAGGATGGGATGACAACCCTCATGCAGGACGGGATCAGAAAGGTTCTTCTTGGAATTACCGATCTCCAGCAGGTCAGAAGGGTCTGTATCAAATAGACGGTACTTTGACTCCATCCTCTTTGCCATAAATTAGGACGCAGATTTTCGCAGATTTATCCGCCTCTGGCGGATAAACACAGATAACATCATTATTCATAAATTTGAAAATCCTCATAATCTGCGTTCATCTGCGTCGAAAAAGGAAATTCCTCTACTATGAACTTGTGAAAAAAGAACAACCTCAAACGCCATATGTTGTGACTTCTTTTTCGTTGACACAGAAGTCCGATTCCCCCTATACTGCCTC
>JABXJY010000194.1 GCA_013375385.1 Desulfobacterales bacterium | reverse complement strand
TTCCTGTCTGGTGCGCTCCCCGGACATGCCTGGGGTAGCTATGCCCTGGGGTATGAGTGACCATGATGGTGCCTTCCCGCTTGAGAAAGTTGACACCGCATTTCTCTAAAAAGGATACCTGGGCTCCGGCCTCCCGCGTCATTGCTGCCAACAACTTCTGGTCGTTTATGAACCGACCTCCAATTACGGTGTCCCTGAGGTGGACCGCCGGGTTATCCCGAGGATCCCGCCATCCGGTAGCTGCGGCGAAGGTGCCCTTCGAAATGAATGTGTTACTCCCGTATCCCACCCGAGATTTGGAAACAACGATCACATCCACACCCATCTCTCTCGCTTCGATGGCGGCTCTGAGTCCGGAACCCCCTCCACCGATAACCAGTATATCACAGAAGACAGTAGTGGAGTCTTTTAACGCCATCTGTTCTCCGCCCCATTCCTTGTATGTTGAAACGCTTTCTTGCTTGACATCCAAGTCTCGCTCCTCTAAATTCCCTTGACCATAAAGGGATTTCTATCAGTCAACATAAGCGCTAAGTATACAGGAACTGGGCTCAAGGATCAATCAGAAAACACTGCAGGCTCGGAAGAAGGGTTTACATGCTCTATAGCCGGTCATTTATCACTATGGCTCTTGCCAACCTTTTTATCGTTTCAAGTTTTGCTACCTTCTTCCTCTTTCCTCTCTTCATTACAAGTCATGGAGGCTCCAAGTCAGACATAGGGATTATTATGGGGGTCTTAGCCCTCTCCGCTGTCCTCTGTCGTCCCTGGATCTCTGGTATGATCGATCGGATCGGGCGGAAGAGAAGCTACACCATTGGATGCGTTATCATGAGCATCCTTCCACTTATCTACCTCCTGTTTCAAGGGGATCTGTCCCAGTTCTACCTTCCCCTCATACTTGTCCGGATTGTACATGGTGTAGGATTGGCTATCTGTTTTACAGCAGCGTTCACCTACATCGCTGACATCGTCCCTGAGGGACGACTCAATGAGGGGCTCGGCATGTTCGGGACTACCGGGCTCACGGGAATGGCTATCGGGCCCCTCATTGCTGAGATAATAATAAAGGAGTTCGGCTTTTCCATGTTCTTTCTTGCCGCCACAGGGATAGCGGCTCTTGGCCTGTTACTCCAGGTTCCTCTCCCTGAGTTCTATGTCCAGGTCCGTTATGAGTTATCCCAGTCCTTCTTGTCGGTCCTCATAAAGAGAAGGATTCTGACCGTGGGCTTGCTCGCCCTTCTGTTTGGATTCGGTTTGTCAGCCTCTGGCGGTTTTGTCTCCCCCTTTGCAAAGGAGCAGGATATCCCATTCATTTCCCTTTACTTCATATTCTATTCTTCAGCGGCAGTCCTGACAAGGCTTCTGGGAGGGAGACTTGCGGATAGGATTGGGGAAGACCGAATCATCCCCTATGCCCTGATCCTGACCGGGGGAGGCCTTCTCTTCTTGATCTTCCTGGGAGGAAACACGGTACTGGCCATTTCTGGTTTCATGTCTGGCTGTGGCCATGGGTTCCTCTTCCCATCCCTAAACTCCCTCGCCATACGCAACGAGCCCAGCAATATCCGTGGAAAGATCACTGGTATCTTTACAGGCGGGATTGATACCGGGGCCTTTGTCGGGTCTATTACACTGGGCTACATCGGGGAATGGGCAGGCTTTCGGGCACTCTTCTTTGCAGCAGGCCTTGCACTGTTGACAGGGCTCGGCGTTTACAACAGGCTTATGCCACGTCCACAAATTCATCCCAATGCCTCTGACCGCCTCCAAACAACTCTCTGAGGAGGTTGTAGGTCCGATGGGCAAGCCCAGGATCTGCCTCCACCAGCCTGAACGCCCCTTCCCGTGCCTCGGACAGTATCTCTGCATCCCTCATGAGATTTGCTACCCTGAACTGGTAGAACCCCGATTGCCGTTCACCCAAGAGTTCTCCTGGCCCCCTTATGGCAAGGTCTTCCTCGGCAATCCTGAATCCGTCTGTGGTCTTCTCAATGACTCCGAGCCTCCTCCTGGCACCATCGGTTTTCCTGTACGACGCCAAAAGGAGACACTTTGATGGGTAAACACTTCTTCTCACCCTCCCCCTGAGTTGATGGATTTGCGAGAGGCCAAACCGCTCGGCATTCTCGATCACCATCATGGTGGCATTGGGGATGTCTATACCCACTTCGATGACCGTTGTGGAGACCAGGATGTCTATGGTCCCTTTCTTGAACGCCTCCATGATCCCTTCTCTTTGATCCAGGGGCATCCTTCCATGGATTAAACCTATATGGAAATCTGGAAGCACACCCCTGAGCTCCTCAGCCATCTGTGTGGCATCTTTAAGGTCCATCTTTTCCGACTTCTCGATCAGGGGGTAAACCACATAGGCCTGTCTTTCCTTCCTAATCTCATCGCTCAGCATTGCATGGACCTTGCTCCGATCCCTTTCATGGAAGAGCCTGGTCTGAATGGGTTTTCTTCCAGGGGGAAGCTCATCTATCACTGATATGTCAAGGTCCCCGTACACGGTGAGGCCCAGCGTTCTTGGGATAGGGGTAGCCGTCATGGTGAGTACATCCGGGCTTATCCCCTTCTGCTTGAGGACAGCCCTCTGCGCTACTCCGAACCTGTGCTGCTCATCGATGATCGCTAACCCGAGCCGGTGAAATCTCACGCTCTCTTGAATAAGGGCATGTGTGCCTATAACTATATCTATAGTGCCTCGTCTTACCCCGTCTCTCACGTCATCGGCATGGGTACCCATTCCGCTTGTGAGAAGTGCCGCCTTCAGGTTCATCCTTCGGGTGAGCTCGAGGGTGCTCAGATAGTGCTGCTCAGCGAGGAGCTGGGTAGGTGCCATGAATGCAACCTGATAGCCATTCCTCACGACCACCCATGCAGCAATCAGTGCAACCACGGTCTTGCCACATCCCACATCGCCCTGAAGCAGCCTGTTCATGGGAAATGGCCTTCCCATGTCCCTCATAATCTCCCGGATTACCCTTGTTTGCGACCCTGTGAGCTCAAAGGGGAGGGAGCGATAAAGCTCCTCCGTGCCTTGTATCCCAAAGGCGATCCCTCTCTCACGGGATGCCTTGCTCTTTTTGAGTGCCAGGGCGAGCTGGAGCATGAAGAACTCATCAAATATGAGCCTCCTCTGTGCCGGTGACCTCCGGATACGAAGATCCTCAGGTCTTGATTCACACGGGAAGTGTACCTCCTTTATTGCCTCGCCCAGTTCGGAAAGCTGTGCTGCCTCCCTTATCCTTCTGGGCAGTGGATCTTCGAGGTTCTGAGTAAATCGGTCTACAGCGTCTATTATAATGCGCCTTATCCTTCGCTGTGGGATTCCCTCAATCTCAGGATAAACAGGTAGTAACCTTCCTGTTTCGTGTTCATCTCCAACCTCTATGATCTCGGGGTGATAGGTCTCAAGCATCTTTACCGACCTGCGAAAATGGCCAAAGAGGACGATCTCCTCTCCCTTTCTAAACCTGAAGAGGTAGCGGGGTGCTCCCATCCATCTGGCAGATATGATCCCCTTTTCATTGCCGACCACTATCTCAAGCATCGTCCGATATCTGGGTCTGACTCTCCTGAGTTCGCGTATCTTGCCCTTGATGAGGGCGCTCTCACCAGACCTGATCTCGTGAATCGGGACGAACTTCCTGCGGTCCTGGTAGGAACGGGGAAGGACATACAGAAGATCATACACAGTCTGAACACCCCTCTTGTGGAGCTCTCTGGCAATGACCTTGCCCACCCCTTTGAGGGAACTGACAGGGCTGAGGACCTTCCTGTATGAACTGTCCCTATCTGAATCCGTATCTGAACGATAGCACTTTCCCATCACAGGTCATCCTGCAAGCCACGTTGAAAACCAGTGAGGCATATCACTTAGTTCCCTCTTCAAAGGCAAACTCATTCAACTGGCCTCCTTCCAAATCGACATGGAACATACTGTGTCTGAAAATCTTCTCCCGCCTTAAGATGATTTTGACCACCTCCGTGGCCTGGAGAGTCGCGATAATGGAAGGTGTCGGAGCCGGAACACCCAGAATGGCCTCCGGGCTTTTCCAATCATTTCTCCTGCCTTCCTTACCTCCGTAAACACATTTAAGGCCCGGATCACCGGGAAAGATGGTCATGATCCACCCCTCGAAGCCGGCCACTGCTCCATGTACCAGGGGAATCCCCAACTTCTTGGTTGTCTTTTCAAGGAGAAATCGATCTGGAACATTATCCAGACCGTCTACGACAACATCCGAACCGGCCAATATCTCACGCGCATTTGAGGAGTCAAGCCTCACCTGACGGGGGATTACTTCTACGCCCGGATTAATCGAAGCCACCACGTCAACTGCCACCTCGGATTTAGGCCTTCCCAGTGAGCTTTTGCTGCACAAGGCCTGGCGATTCAGATTGGTTTCATCAAAGGTATCACCGTCTACCACCACGAGGTGGCCGATCCCACCCCGCGCAAGCAACACAATGACCTGCCCTCCAAGACCTCCTGCACCAACCACAGCGACCTGAGATTCTGCCAGCCTGAGTTGCTCCTGCATTGATATGATCTCCCTGTTGCGGATATAGCGGTAGGGATTGATCCCCAGTCTCAGGGCTTCTGCGTACACTTCACGAACACTACGACGACAGTCATCCGCTATTTTCAAGGCCTGATCATCATCTAGAACCAGCACTTCCCTTCCTGCTGGATCCGTGATACTTATCGATTTCGCCTGAATCAGTTCATGAATGTCGGTTTCTTTCCTTTTACTCATCTCGGCTCCTCCCCTCCATCATTTTTTCTCCTACCCGGCATGCTCTGTATTTTCTGTTGAATGCATCATGACCCCCTCTGTGCATTTTATTTGATCATTGCAAGGCAATCTACCGGAAAATCAGGCCTACGTCAAAGTCGGGTTTTCAACCCCTCTCATCTGATGCATCTTGCCCTCTAAGAAACGTGCTACATCCCTTGAGTGTTACCCATAAACTACTTGATGAAACCACTCAAAACACGGTATAATGTTGGCAGGTATTGCCCCTATGGTCATAAACAAAGGTCAACGAGAATTATACCCCATTCCCTTCACAGGACAAAAGAGTCATTAAGCATGAAAGTTGAATTGAATCTGTTCGCTTCCCTCAAAGGCTATCTGCCTCATAAAGCCAAAGGGAGTTCTTGTGCTGTGGAGATCGGTG
>JABXJY010000193.1 GCA_013375385.1 Desulfobacterales bacterium | reverse complement strand
GATCTCTCGGCAATGCGACTCTACTCCTGGAGCGCCTGGCCGAGCACAGGCCCTTCCCCTGGGGCAGCAAAGCCTTCTACGTAGCCATCTTTATCGTCTATTTGATGCTGTTTGCAGGCCTAGTGCAATTGACAAGTTCTAACTCTTTTTTAACTTTTTTCTAACCAGATTCTTACTTCCTAAAGATATACTGAGGCTGTGGCGGTATAAAGAATCCCGAGCAGAGAAATGGAGGCACACCTGTGAGACAAATGATTATCAAGTCGATCGTGTTAGCTTTGATCATCAGTGTGATAGGCGCACAACCCGCTCTGGCCTACATTGATCCTAACACGGGTGGGGTATTGTTTCAAGCGCTGGCAATTCTATTTGCCTCATCTTCTGCCATCCTGCTGGTTTTTTCGCGCCAGATTCGCATGGCCTTCGCTCGAGCCAAGCGTTTTCTGCGCAGTTTGTTCAATCGCTGAAGTCTGCGACTACGAGCTGCACAAGTGCATCACCAGCGGAGACGCCCATTGGGAAGGGCGCTGGACAACGTCGTTCGCCGTTAGTCTAAACTCGAGGACTGGCCAATGCAAACACTAATACTTGGATTGGACGCTTTTGATCCAACCATATTCGAGCGATTATCTGACCAGGGAAGGTTGCCCAATCTGACCAAGTATGTAGAGGCTGGTGGCTATGCCCGCTTTGCTGTGGCAAACCCGCCCCAAAGCGAAGTCTCGTGGACAAGTATTGCGACAGGATTAAATCCGGGAGGACATGGTGTTTTTGATTTTGTCCATCGCGACCCGGCCACATACACCCTCAATGTGTCATTGCTGCCAACGAAGCGTGGGCTTACCGGAACCCAATTTGTGCCCCCTTATACAGCGCCTACGATCTTTGACCAGGCAGCTCGGCAGGGTTTTCCAGCCACTGTGTTGTGGTGGCCAGCAACATTCCCAGTCCGGCCAGGGTCTCCAGTGTGCATGCTGCCAGGACTTGGCACGCCAGATATTCAAGGCCGCTTGGGAGTAGGGACTCTATTCTCAACCAATGCCGACTTGACTGATGAAAAACGTAAAACACCTATCGTGACCCTCAAGCGACTTGGGAAAGATCGTTATGCTGGTCTACTAAGTGGACCCGTTCGAAAGAAGCGCAAGGGTGTTCAGGAGTCTACCCTCGAGTTGCAACTTGACCTGACCGGTGACAAGTCGGCTCACTTGACCATTGGCAAACACTCTATTGAGTTAATTGAAGGGATATGGAGTCCTATTCTGGAAGTTTCTTTCAAGATGGGACGCTTTCTATCAGTGCGTGCGCTGACGCGTGTCATCCTGTCTCAGATCCAGCCCGACGTCAAGTTATACTTCTTACCACTCCAGCTTCACCCCTTACACTCGCCGTGGTGGTACGCTACTCCGCGTGCTTTTGTAAGGCAAACTTGGAAGACTTTTGGGCCGTTTCTCACTCTTGGATGTCCCCAAGATACCACTGGTCTCGAAGATCAGTGCATCACTGATAGTCAATTTCTTGATTTGTGTGAATCGATCTCCAACACTCGCGAACGCATACTTATGTATCAACTTCAGCACTTCCGTGAAGGGGTACTGGCCTCGATCTTTGACTCCCTAGACAGAGTACAACACATGTTCTGGCGTGATCGTCTAGATATCGTTGAGGAATGGTATGTGAAACTGGACGCTTTGGTCAGCAGAGTAGAACAACGCTTAGCTGATCAGGGGAAGGATCAGACCCGAATCGTCATTGTTTCAGACCACGGAATTGCAGATTTCAGCTACAAGGTTCATCTCAATCGCTGGTTAGTTGAACGTGGCTACCTTGTGACGAAAGGGGATAGCCAGTCGGGCAGCCTGCAGGACGTGGACTGGTCACAGAGTCAAGCGTATGCAGTTGGACTGAACAGTCTATATCTTAATTTGGCGGGCCGGGAAGGGCAAGGTTGCGTGCAAGCTAGCCAGAAGGAACCATTGATTAATAACCTGCAAGATGAACTATTGGAGTGGCGAGGGCCCGATGGCCGTCCAGTGGTTCAACAAGTGTGGCGTCAAGATGATGCCTTTGTGGGACCACTTGCCGCGTATGGCCCGGATATTGTGGTGGGTTTCTCTCCAGGATATCGAGCCTCTGCACAAACTGGTCTAGGCACGTGGGAAAAAACCACTGTTGAACCAAATCGCGATCATTGGGGTGCCGATCATTGTATTGATTCACAGGCTGTCCCTGGTGTCCTCTTTTCAAATCAAGATCTGAGTAATTTCCCTCACCCGTCGTATCGCGACATTCCAGCCCTGACAATAGGGGCGACTCTTGACCAGAGCGGCTCAGCACCGCCACCACCATCTTATAGCGACGAGGATGAGGAGATCCTCGAGGAGAGGTTAAGGAGCCTTGGCTATCTTTAGAAATCGTTTCGCTTCAATTCGAGACATCGTTCTCGTGTTTGCATCGTGTGTTGTTCCAGTTTATAGCTGGTCAATCTTGGCGTTCTTGGAACAAATGCCAGGTTGGTTGTTTTACTTGAATGCTTGGGATGTGATCGGTATTTTTGCCTACACACAGGCATTTGCTTTGCTAGAGAGTGCAATGGTCCTGTTTGCCTTGGTCCTTTTAGGTGCCATCCTTCCAGCGCGATTTTTGAGAGATAGATTTGTGGCTCAAGGCAGTATGTTGATACTCCTGACTTCGGGCTGGGCCATTGCTGCCCAATATATTACGATAATCCCTTTTACGAAGTATGCCCCGTGGCATTCTAAACGATTTTTATTAGGGGCAGTATTGTATTTAGCTTCAATTGGGGTGTCCTATGTGTTGATCCGTCGTTATAGGCGCCTGGAAGAATCTATAAATTCTTTTATAGAGCGATTGACAGTGCTATTGTATGTGTATGTTCCTATAACTTTTCTGAGTATCATTACCGTCATTCTTCGGAACATTTAAAGGAATGTCTGAATGAGCTCACAAATAAGCAGACGCAGCTTCCTCAAGTTACTGTCGCTACTATCGCTAACACCGCTTCTCAACGAACGACTGCACTTGTTTGAAGAAACAAGCAGCTTGCCTCAGAATCAAGGGGCACCCAATATGCTCATTCTCGTGTTTGACACGCTTTCTGCAAAGCACGTGTCGGTATATGGATACAACCGTAAAACCACACCCCATCTGGCGAGGTTTGCAGAAAGAGCCACGGTTTATCATGCCCACTATGCAGGTGGCAATTTTACACCACCGGGCACAGCCTCGCTCTTGACCGGCACCTATCCCTGGTCGCATCGCGCTTTCAGCCCGCTGGCAAGAGTTGCTGAAAGCTACAAGCACCGGAACTTGTTCAGGGTATTTGGAGAGACCTACAACAGAATTGCGTATACACATAATTGGCATACCAATGTGTTTTTGCACCAATTCCAAGACGATGTGGACGTTTTGATAGACCCAAGGGAGTTTTATCTGTTCAAAAGAGAATTCCTTGATCAAGTGTTCCCCAACGATGCAGAGATTGCCTATCGGAGTGATGTGTCCCTTTTCAGAATCGTAAAAGATACCAACCCAGGCTCACTTTTTCTTTCTGTGGTTAACAGACTAAGGCATGATTATGTAGAGAATGTCCTTAGGAGAGAACTCGCAAACCTTTATCCCACAGGAGTACCATATTTTCAAGAATCATTTTTTCTCCTTGAACACGCGATTGATGGGATCAAAACTCTAATAAGCACTTCGCGCCAGCCCTTCTTGGGATATTTTCACTTGATACCGCCACACGCGCCCTACCGTCCTCGGCGTGAGTTTACAGGTCTCTTCGATGATGGATGGGTGCCTGTGGCCAAGGAACCTCACTTCTTTTCTGAGGGGCGTTCCGACGAGTTTCTGAACCAGAAGCGACGTCAATATGACGAATACATCGCAGATACTGACGCGGAATTTGGGCGATTGTATGATTTTATGGCACAGGCTGGCATGCTAGACAACACCTATGTGGTGTTTACAACTGACCACGGCGAGATGTTTGAAAGGGGCATCCTTGCGCATAGCACACCAACATTGTATGAACCTATCATTCGTATTCCACTTCTTATTTCCAAACCAAAGCAGCAACAGCGTGAGGATGTGTATACGCCTACCAGTTGCATAGACCTATTGCCGACCTTGCTTCAGGTTACCGGTCAAACAATACCAGATTGGTGTGAAGGCGAAGTATTGCCCACATTTGGTGACAAAGAAGCTAGCGGTGGGCGTAGCATCTTTTCAGTAGAGGCGTGTAGAACCCCAAAACATGCGCCCTTAACCAAAGCAACAGCAGCGCTGATTAAGGATCAATACAAGCTAATCCATTATTTTGGCTATGATGGCTATGAGAATGGATACGAACTGTATGATTTGGCGAATGATCCCGAAGAGATGGAAGATTTGTACTTGTCCAGGAAGTCAGTTGCAGCGGATCTCCAAAGTGAGTTAGAAGAGAAACTACGAGAGGTAAACCAACCGTACCTTAGCAAATAGGCGGTTGTTGAGTTCCTTAAAGCTCTGTAATTAGGCCAATCACATATGCGATAAGATTCGCCCCAAAGTGGGAGAAAATACCTGAAAAGTAGAGGAACTACGCGAAAATTCCCATTTTGTGGGGTGTAGGTGGAGAAAAAGTGACTCAAAGGGTCCTGATGTGGGGAAGATAATCCAAATGCGTTGCCCTAGCTCTATAATTGGTATCGCTTGACGTGAGAGGCAAACTGTGGTATAGTATCAATGCCCTTAAAAAGGGCACTTTCTTTGTCACAGCCTGTTCCCACGGCTCATCGTGGTAATTGCTTAAAGTGCAGTTTCCTGGCGAGTGGCTGCAATCAGCGCCCGATTGAGTCATACACCATGTGCACCAATCACTGGAGGTAGAAAGTGAATACAAGGGAAGCTACTTATGGCATCGCCCCTCACGGGGGCGCATTAGTTGACCGGGTCCTGAGGGGAGTGGTACGGGAGGCTGCCCTGGAGAGGGCAGCCAGTCTGAAAAAGATCCCGCTGAGCCCCACGGCCATCTCTGACCTGGAACTCATCGCCGTGGGGGCCTTCAGCCCCCTGACAGGCTTTATGACCCAGGCCGACTACCGCAGCGTGGTGGAGGACATGCGCCTGTCCAACGGCCTGGTGTGGACCATTCCCATCACCCTGGCCGTCTCCCGTCAGCAAGCCGACGAATTGCTGGAGGGGGAAGAAGTGGCCCTGGTGGAAGGGGAAGGCCA
>JABXJY010000192.1 GCA_013375385.1 Desulfobacterales bacterium | reverse complement strand
GGTCCCCTTTTCAACCACCTCTTTAAATTTCAGGCATGTTGCATGATAGGAATTATCAGGCTCTGGCACACAAACATGGGCTATTTTCCATGTCTGTGCTGCATTTAATTGGCCTCCCATCACCAGAGATAAGGACAAAACTAAAACACTTAAAAAACTCAATTTTATTATGGTACGCATATTAAACCTCCTTCTTTTTTTCGGGAAAAATTTTCCTTTATCTATTTCCAGACTGATAAGCCTCCGCCCTATTTCCTCACCTCCTTTCTGCCTTTAGTTAATCAGAGATAATTTCATCAACACTAAATAAATTGCTCTTTTAAATGAGGCTGAAAATCTTCCTATCAAAGATAAGGACCCATAAAGAATATCAGGAATCTCCAAAAGAGTAGTTTATAGTTCATAAAATATGCATCCCGGTCCTCTTTATTATAATCTTAGCCGCGTATTTCTTGATAAGATACAAAGAGGCACCAGCTTACCTTTCCTGTACATTAATCTGATTAGATAATTCTTAATATTTTTAACATTTAATGAGAGAATTTTTTAATGAAGTGTTATTTTTTTCTTTCTTGATCAATACCTACTTCATGATAAAGAATAGCCACTAAAATCAGTATCCTCATTGTCACCACTCTGAGGCTGGCTAAAATGACATCTTCAATAGGAATGTAGGCCTTAAGGAACTGAGTTGAATGGTTTAACCATTAAAAATGTTCTGCTACGCTTTGTCAAGGAAAAAATATTAAAATTTTTTTACCTTGAAATTTTTTTTATGAACATTGATGACATGGTAGTTACTATTTGGAGTTATAAGAGGGAGGCACCGAATATTCTCGGAATCTGTGTTGGGATTTAATTTAATTAATATTTTATACAATGTTTTCAATAAAATGAAAATGCTATCCTCCCCAATGTCAAACAACTCTACTGTGCAACTGTCTTTCTGAGAAAATTTTCTTGACAATATATATAAAAAATAATAATGGTTAAACCATTCTAATAATAGGAGTAATATTATGTTCCGAGAGGCAAAACAAAACAGAATATTTCAGGATGTGGTTGAGCAGATCCAGGATGCCATCCTTCAAGGTACGCTGAAGCCAGGAGATAAACTTCCCCCTGAGAGGGAGCTGAAGGAGACGTTCGGGGCCTCCAGGGGTACGCTTAGGGAGGCGCTACGAATACTGGAACAGAAAGGGCTTATCACGATTAAAACGGGTGTTGCCGGCGGCGCTGTGGTCCATGCCTTGACCACCGACCAGGTGAGCGAGAGCCTGGATCTGCTTATACGTTATCAGAAGGTCTCTTTAAAGGATCTCGCCGAGTTTCGGGAGGGGGTGGAGGGACTAGTTGCAGGCCTTGCTGCGGAGAGGGCGAAAAGCGATGATATCTTTCGATTGGAGGAGCTTCGTGCAGAGGCAAAGACCAATCTCGAGCACGGGATCTCTCACTGGGATGAGTTTATCGAAGCGGATAACCGAATCCATCTTACGCTCGCCCACATTGCCGGAAACCCAATCTATGAGTCGGTGCTTAAGATGGTGTATCAAAATATCAACCTCTATTTTGGCAAGTTCCTCCCAAAGGAAGAAAGCCTCATGAAGGAAAATTTTCAAGATCTGGTTGAGATCGTAGCGGCGGTGAAGAGCCGAGAGGCGGCAAAAGCGAACTTATTGGTCCAGAACCACGTATATCGTTTTAATCGGTTGATGGAGCAGAGCACACAACAAGATACGAATTGAGGTATTCAGGAATTGAGGAATTGGGATTATGGGTCCCACCTCGATTGAGATTGATCTCGTGAAGAATTCCTCAATTTGCAACTCAATAATTATGCCAAAGGATTCAGGAGAACATTGATATGTCTGATGGGTGGATTACAGAGCATCCGATCCTGAGCATTCCCAAGAGGAGGAAGATCGGATTTTATTGGAATGATACGAGATTGCGGGCCCATGACGGAGAGGTGATCTCCTCCGCGCTGTTTGCCAACGGGATCCATGTATTCGGCCATCATGTAAAGGACTCCTCTGCGCAGGGAATATTCTGCGCCAATGGGCAATGTGCCCAGTGTGTGGTCATTGCCAACGGGATTCCTGTTAAGGCCTGCATGACAAGGGTAGAAGAGAATATGATAGTAGAAAGTGTTCAAGGTTTACCGGAGCTTCCGAAGGTTGTAGATAAATTTCAATTTTCAAAAAGTAAAGAGATTGCGGCAGATGTTCTCATAATCGGTGGTGGTCCTGCCGGCCTTTCGGCTGCACTCCAATTGGGTGAAAGGGGGATTAATACCCTTATTGTCGATGATAAGGATCGGCTAGGTGGGAAACTGGTCCTTCAGACCCATAAGTTCTTTGGATCAATTGAGGATTGTTATGCCGGAACAAGAGGCATAGAGATTGCAGAAATTCTGGGAGATAGAATACGAAGCCACAGGTCTGTTAAGGTATGGCTAAACAGCACCGCATTGTATGTCTTTAGTGACAAGAAAGTAGGCGTAGTCACCAGTGGAAGGAATTACAGGATTGTTCATCCTAGAGTTATTCTCAATGCTGCAGGGGCACGGGAGAGGTCGCTGGTATTTCCTGGAAATACTTTGCCAGGGGTGTATGGGGCCGGGGCCTTTCAGACCCTGGTTAACAGGGATCTTGTTAAGCCTGCCAGAAGATTATTTGTCGTGGGAGGTGGAAATGTAGGATTGATCGTTGCCTATCATGCCTTGCAGGCAGGCATTGAGGTTGTTGGATTAGTTGAGGCATTACCCCAGTGCAGTGGCTATAAGGTGCATGCGGATAAAATCAAGAGACTGGGTGTGCCACTCTACACCAGGCATACCATCTTGAGCGCCAATGGAAATGAACGGGTAGAGTCAATAACAGTGGGCACATTAGATGATGATTTCAAACCAGTTGCCGGTACGGAAAAGACCTATGGATGCGATACGGTTCTCATTGCGGTAGGGCTTGATCCTGTCAATGAGTTTTATAAAGAGGCCGAGCAGGCAGGAGTAAAGGTTTTTGCAGCCGGTGACGCAAGGGAAATCGCCGAGGCCTCCACTGCAATGTTCAGTGGGAAGATAGCAGGTATGGAGATCGCCAGAGAACTTGGTAGAGAAGATGGATCTATCCCAAGAACCTGGTATCAAGAGGCCAGCATTCTCAATACTCCTCCGGGAGTTGAACAAGCACCTGATTATGATTCCTTCCCAGAAGTTGATATCACCCCGGTTTTCCACTGCACCCAGGAAATTCCCTGTAATCCCTGTGTCTCTGTATGCCCTCAAGGGGTGATTTCTATTCCAGGTGACACGCTGTTGGGAAAACCTCAGATAGTCAACGAGGATTGTATTGGTTGCAACAAATGTGTCTTTATCTGTCCTGGCCTTGCAATCTCCCTGGTGGACTACCGCAAGGATCAGGACAACCCTGTGGTCTCCCTTGCCTATGAGGTCTACAACTATGAGTATAAAAAGGGAGACCTCGTTCTATTAACCGATTATGAGGGAAATCCTCTTCACGAGACAGTTGTTCTTGACACGGTCATCAGTAAGGCATCAAAGAAAACCCAGATCATAAAGGTTCGTGTTCCAAAGGGGATTGCCAAACGGGTTGCGGGATTCAAGATTCAAAGAGATGAAGTTACGGTGCCGAAAAATGAGATCACATTAGATAAGATCCCAGATGATGCAATCGTTTGCCGCTGTGAAAGGGTAGCTGCCGGAGAGATCCGCACGTTAATCAGGAAAGGCATAAGGGATTTGAATCAGATTAAGGCTATTACCAGGGCAGGGATGGGGGCTTGTGGTTCTAAGACCTGTGAAAATCTGATCCTACAGCTATTTAAAGAACAGGGAGTACCACCGGAAGAGGTCACCTTAAGCACGATAAGACCTCTCTTTGCTGAAGCCCCCCTTGGTGTCTTTTCAAATAGTTCCCAGTGAGAGATGAATAAATCTTATGATCTGATTGTTATTGGCGCCGGATCCATTGGTGTTCCTGTGGCCACAGAGTTTGCCAAGAAAGGGCAATCCGTGCTGGTTATTGATTCTCTGTCGTCTCCTGGGCAGGGACAGGACAAAAAGGCCATTGGCGGTATCCGCGCCACCCATTCAGATAAGGGAAAGATAGTGGTCTGTCAGAGGAGTATAGAGATATGTTCTCAGTGGGAAGGAATGTATGGGGATGATATCCAGTGGAGAAGTAACGGGTATTCATTCCCTGCTTACACAAAAAAGGATGAAAAAATCCTGAGAGATTTAATGAACATTCAACAGGGTTTTGGTCTGAATATCAAATGGCTCTCTCCTGAAGAGTATAGGGAATTAAACCCGGGAATCAACATGGAAGGACTGCGCGGCAGCACCTACTCACCGGAAGACGGCTCCGCATCTCCTCTGCTATTTACGCAGTCTTGCTATTTTAACGCAGTGGAGTATGGCGCAGAATTCAAATTCAATGAAGCGGTTGTTGGGTTTCATATAGAAAATAGCAAGATTACTTCCGTAAGGACTAATAAAGGAACATACCACTCGAGTCATGTTTTGAATGCCTCTGGCTCATTTGCACGAGAGGTCTCCCAAATGGCCGGGATTGACATCCCTGTAGATCCAGATTCTCATGAGGCAGGAATCTCGGAACCTGTAGAACCATTTATGGGGCCAATGGTTGTTGATATCCGAAAAAGGCCCGGTTCTAAGAATTTCTACTTTTACCAGAGTAGCCAAGGACAGGTTGTCTTCTGTATGACTCCTGATCCCCCAATCCCGGGAAGAGACAATCGGGCCACTTCCAAATTTCTGCCAATGATTGCCAGAAGGATGATCACCATCATGCCCATGCTCGCGAACCTCAGGGTTCGACGCACCTGGAGAGGGCTGTACCCCATGACACCCGACGGCTTTCCCATCGTGGGAAGGATGAGGGAGCTGGAGAATTTCTACCAGGCCGTTGGCATGTGCGGCCAGGGCTTCATGCTCGGGCCCGGCATGGCAGAGCTCATCTATAGGTTGATGACTGAAACCTATAATTCGGAGGATCCAGAAATCCTAAAGAGCTTTGACCCTTACCGTGATTTCAAGGGTCAGGAGATATTTAAATAGCTCTGTTTGACCTACTGGTATCTGGATATCAATTCCACAACATCGGGGAAGTCTATTCCCAGTTCTTTGATCTTCTCTAAGGTTGGTATGCCGGCAAGGGTCCAGTCCCGACGCTTGTAGGCAGCATCCTTGAGCCTCTC
>JABXJY010000455.1 GCA_013375385.1 Desulfobacterales bacterium | reverse complement strand
CTTTGCGCCGCAGGCACCGGAAGGTTCCTTGAACAACAGGCATACAGGATTGGAATCAGCCTGGCAGATTTTGCTCGCCTGGCCCTGGAGTTTGAAGGCACAGCACCAAGGATAGCCGCCAGGTGCAGCGTTTTTGCCAAGACTGACCTTATCCACCTGCAGCAGAAGGGGGTTCCGCTTGGGGCAATGCTCTATGCCCTCTGCGAAAGCATAGCTCGAATGGTCGCCTCTCTCGAGAAAGGGGTTTTTGAGGAGCCAATCTACTTTGTTGGCGGGGTGGCGGCCAATAACGCCATATTAAAGTCTCTCAATGAGGTACTATCGGCAAGAAATGGACATCAAGTAGATATTATTGTCCCAGAGAACTACTTTTTCATCGAGGCCATAGGGGCAGCTTTACTAGCCAGGGAATCTGGAAGGAATTCAACAATAACTGCCCTGTCCAAAGAAGAGGCTGAACAACGCTATTTTGAAATGCCGAAGCTGGGGAAAAACAGGCAGCAAGATAGCTGTTGGGCAGCCCCAGAAATAGACAAGCCCTTTACAGGCTATCTCGGAGTTGACGTCGGCTCTACCAGCACCAAAGCAGTGATTATTGACGAATCCGGCGAAACTGTTATGGCAAAGAATTACCTCATGACAGCAGGAAGGCCTATTGAGGCAGTAAAGGAGGTTTTTCAAAACCTGCTCCGAGATATCGGAGATAATGCCAGGATAGCCGGGGTGGGTGTTACCGGCTCGGGGAGGTATTTAGTTGGCAGCTTTATCGGCGCCGACCTGATAAAGAATGAGATTACTGCTCAGACGAGAGCTGCAGCAGAGATAGACCCTGAAGCGGATATTATTGAGGTAGGTGGGCAGGACTCGAAGCTGGTTATCAAGCGGAATGGTGTTGTTGTTGATTACCAGATGAATAAGGCATGTGCGGCTGGAACTGGCAGCTTCATTGATGAGCTAGCTGAGCAACTGGGTATCCACGTTCAAAATGGTGAATTTGCCAATCTGGCCTTTAAGGCACCACATACCATTGATTTGGGAACAAGATGCGCTGCCTTTATGGGACAGGCAGTGTCTTTAGCCCAGCAGGAAGGTGTGCCCCTAGAGGTGATCACAGCCAGCTTGGCTAACTCAATTGCCGGGAACTACCTTTCCAAGGTAGTGGAAACAAGGAAACTGGGTGAGAAGGTGATACTTACCGGAGCAGTGTTCTATAACGATGCGGTTGTCTCTGCTTTCCAACAGGC
>JABXJY010000191.1 GCA_013375385.1 Desulfobacterales bacterium | reverse complement strand
TTGAAATGGTAGAACAGGTATTCAGGGTTGGATTTGGTTACGATGTTCACAGGCTGGTTGAAGAAAGGCCTCTGATCTTAGGGGGTGTTAAGATTCCATATGTGAAGGGTCTACTGGGTTACTCTGATGCAGATGTCTTGACACATGCCGTTATCGACGCCATCCTTGGGGCACTTGGTAGGGGTGATATTGGTCGCCATTTTCCCGACTCTGATCCGGCTTACAAGGGAGCAGATAGTCTTCTCCTGCTAAAGAAGGTGGTGAAGATCGCCCATGATGAAAGACTCACGGTAAACAACCTTGATGCCACGATTGTTGCCCAAAAACCGAAATTAACGCGATATGTCAATGATATGGAAGAGAGGCTATCAGGCGTTTTAGAGGTTGACCCTCAGGTGATAAACCTAAAAGTAACCACCACTGAGGGCTTAGGCTTTTGCGGTAGAGAGGAAGGACTGGCTGCCTATGCGGTAGTAACCCTAAGGAGTGACTAAAGTGAGCTAAAGCCCGCCTGGCGCGACGTGATTGTAACAAACTGATGCCGCCTTAATAATCCTAAGCAGGAGCTATTAAACTCAGTCCTTGCATGCCAGGTCTGGGCCAGGGTTGAACGTGACTAAAGCTAAAATGATCTGCTTCCCAGACTTTAGGCACCTGTAATTTTAGGCACTCACTGTTAAGGAACATGTCCCTCAGGCTATATAACTCAGCGAGCCGGAAAAAGGAAACCTTCAAGCCAATAAGGAATGGTGAGGTTGGTATCTATGTCTGCGGGGTTACTGTCTATGATCTGTGCCATATAGGACATGCCCGCTCGGCCATTGTTTTTGATATCTTGGTTAGATATCTGAGGGCCAGGGGCTTTAAGGTTACCTATGTTAGAAATTTTACGGATGTTGATGACAAAATCATTGAGCGATCGAAAGAAACCGGGGAGGACACCACTGCCCTAGCAGAACGATACATACATGCCTTTTGCGAAGATATGCTTGCCTTAGGTGTGCTTAATGCTGACGTAGAGCCCAGGGCTACAGAACATATTGATGATATTATTGATATGATTGGACGCCTGGTTGAAAAGGGATTTGCCTATGTCGATGATTCTGATGTCTACTTTTCTGTTGAGAAGTTTGATACCTATGGTCAGCTTTCAGGTCGCCGACTGGAGGAGATGGTTGCCGGGGCAAGGATTGCTGTTGATGAGAAAAAGAAACATCCTATGGATTTTGTTCTCTGGAAAGGTGCAAAGCCAGGGGAGCCCAAGTGGAAGAGTCCCTGGGGCGAGGGAAGACCAGGATGGCATATAGAATGCTCTGCAATGAGCTGCAGGTATTTAGGGGCGAATTTTGACATACATGGTGGCGGTAGAGATCTGATATTTCCACACCATGAAAACGAGAGGGCCCAGGCAATGGCGGCCAATGGGGTCAATTTTGCACGTTACTGGGTACACAACGGTTTTGTGACTGTGGAATCGGAAAAGATGTCCAAATCGCTGGGTAATTTTATTACTATAAGGGATGCCCTTCAGTCATATCACCCCCAGGAATTAAGGCTCTTTTTGCTTTCCAAGCACTACAGGAGTCCTTTGGATTTTTCTCGATCTGCCTTATTGGAAGCCAGGTGCGGACTTATAAGGATATACAGGACTCTTCAAAGATTAGAAGAGACAGTGGGCCCTTCTAAAGGTAATTCAAGAGGGATAATTACCCCCTTTCTGGCTACGTCAGACGGAGATAGCTTTAAGGACCAGTTCATAAGCGTTATGGATGATGATCTTAACACAGCGGCAGGATTAGGATTAATCTTTGATAAGGTAAGGGATATCAATAGAGTCATGGATTCCTCGGTCAAAAGCAGGGATATCAGATCCCGATTGATCCAAGAAAGAAGGGATCTTCTTGACTGTGGTAAGGCTTTGGGCCTGCTTGAAGAGGAACCATCCAAGTTCTTCCAGGAGATAGTAGAGACCCCCTCCGAAATAGACACCGAAGAGATTGAGAAAATGATCCAGGGGAGGGATGCAGCAAGAAGGGCAAAAGATTGGGCTCGGGCCGATGCTATCAGGGAGGAACTATCCAAGAAGGGCATTATTCTTGAGGATGGACCGAAAGGTACAAAATGGCGGTTCAGGATCGAGGGCTCCGGATAGATTCGTCATTCGTCAATCAGCATCAGTCATTCCTCGGGTCTATTTCCAGGCAGTTAACAGCATCCTATGCGGTCTTTAGCTTTTCAACTTGTCTCTCAATTTGAACCAAAAGGTGATCAACAGCATGCCATTGATGCCCTTGGTAAGGGGGTAAGAGAAGGGCTCAGGCATCAGGTACTGCTTGGGGTAACCGGCTCTGGAAAGACATTTACCATAGCCAATGTCGTGGCACAAGTCCAAAGACCCACCCTTGTTATTGCTCCCAACAAGACCTTAGCGGCCCAGCTGTACGGGGAATTCAAGAGTCTTTTTCCAAACCATGCAGTTGAATATTTTGTAAGCTACTATGATTATTATCAACCCGAAGCGTATGTTCCTCAAACCGATACCTATATACAGAAAGATGCCTCTATCAACGAGCAGATCGATAAGATGAGGCATTCGGCAACCAGATCTCTGCTGGACAGAGATGACGTTCTTATCGTAGCCAGTGTATCATGCATCTACGGGCTTGGTTCTCCTGAGGCCTATCACGGCATGCTCCTGTACGTAGAAAATGGTGATCGTATAAGCCGGGAAGATGTCCTCAGAAAATTGGTGGAAATTCACTATGAGAGGAGTGACCTTGACTTTCATCGCTCTTCTTTTAGGGTTAGAGGTGATGTGGTGGATATCTATCCGGCATACGAGGACTACTACTCAATCAGGCTAACGTTTTTTGGTGACTGTGTCGAACGTATACAGGAGATTGATCCACTTACCGGTCACATTATGCGAGAACTGAGCCGTGTGACCGTGTACCCGGCCAGTCATTATGTGACCACATCGGCTAAGAGACAAGAAGCCATCCAGAATATTAGAGTAGAGCTAGCCGAGAGGATTGAGTGTTTCAAGAGGGGAAAAAAATGGATTGAGGCCCAAAGAATCGAGGAGAGAACCCTCTATGATCTGGAGATGATTGAGGAGATGGGTTATTGTCATGGCATAGAGAACTACTCCAGACATCTAACAGGCAGGAGGCCAGGAGAGCCACCCCCAACACTTCTTGACTATTTTCCAGGTAATTCCCTTATCATCCTGGATGAGAGCCATATTACGGTTCCCCAGCTCGTGGGTATGTTCAGGGGTGATAGATCGAGGAAAGAGACACTGGTTGAATTTGGTTTTCGCCTTCCCTCTGCCCTTGATAACAGACCACTGACGTTTGAGGAATTTGGATCTCGGGTCAACCAAATAATCTACGTTTCTGCCACCCCAGGCCCCTATGAATTGGATAAGGTAACCCACGTGATCGAGCAGGTTATTAGACCGACGGGCCTGATAGACCCGGAGATCTCAGTCAGGCCAGCAAGCAACCAGGTGGATGGTCTGTTAACGGCTATCAGGGATGTCGTAGGTGCTGGTCAACGTGTTTTGGTCACCACTCTCACCAAGGCAATGGCCGAAGATCTCACTGAGTACTATGCAGAATTGGGTATCAAGGTCAGATACCTTCACTCTGACATAACTACCATTGAAAGGACGGAGATTATCAGGGACCTTAGACTTGGAATCTTTGATGTCCTTATTGGAGTCAATCTTTTGAGGGAGGGTTTGGATCTGCCAGAGGTCTCGCTGGTGGCCATTTTGGATGCAGATAAGGAGGGCTTCTTGCGATCTGAGAGATCGCTCGTCCAGACCTGTGGACGTGCTGCCAGAAATGTGGATGGTAAGGTCATTTTTTATGCCGATGAGGTCACACCATCCATGAGAAAGGCAATCGATGAAACGAACAGGAGGCGGAATTCACAGAACAGATATAATGAAGCACACGGGATTACCCCGGAATCAATCAAGAAGGATATCTCCGATATCCTGGGCTCTGTCTATGAGGCAGATTATGCGAACATTCCCACTGTCTCAGAACCGGAGGAGGAATATGTGCCACTCGATAACTTTCCCAAGGTCATAAGATCACTGAAGAAAAAGATGTTTGATGCAGCCGGGAGGTTAGATTTTGAGGAGGCGACTCGCCTGCGGGACCAGATATCCTATCTGGAAAAGAGGGAGTTGTCTCGCAGGGATTCATCGCCTTTTTGAACCCATGATCTTCTCGAGGGTCCATAGATCCTCATCCTGGTCATATCTAATAAGATAGATCTTCTGATCGTTGGCCAATACCTTGAAATAGCTGTGATCTACCCCGTACCATCGGTCCATAATCTCTTCTACCATCAGCTTTCGTCCTCGGACGGTAAAATCAATCGGTCGCTCATTCGCCTTATATCCGGAATAGCAACTAACGTTGATAACCTTTAGACGCGAATCAATTTTCATGTACAATCAGCGTATTATTTCTCTGTGAGCTTGTTTAGTGTGTCCAACTTTCTGTATATGTTGTCTCTTATCCAGTGGGAATCCCACCACTCTATCGGATTGACAGCAACCCCATGTACCATAAAGGCGAAATGCAGATGATCACCGGTGGCGAGACCTGTGTTCCCGGTAGTGCCAATTGTATCTCCCTTGGTGACGGATTGATCAACATCTACATCGATCTTGCTCAGGTGACCATACATGGTATAGAGGCCCTGCCCGTGATCGATTACCACTGTCAGGCCATAGATTCCAAGATCTCCGGCGTGAATAACCCTGCCACTATTGGCAGCCTGCACAGGAGATCTGGCCAATGATGCCAGATCAACACCCAGGTGCACTCCCCTACCTATTAATTTACCTTTGTAATAATAGATTCTCTGGTCGGCAAACTTGGCCATGGTGGCGGCATTCTTCATTCTTAGCCAGGGCCCATCCCATAGTTTTTCTCTACTTGGTGATTGGCAGAGTCCTCTTAATCTAGCACGGTTTTGCTCTCTCAATTCTCTATTGACGTACAGATATTTCTCAATCTTACTTTTGCCTGGCTCAAATATTCCAGGGGGGAAAGAGGAGATTACATCATTTAAGAGTCGGTCTGAGATTCCTATCTTATCACTGCGAAACCGTTTTCGCCTGATATGATAAAAGAAGGTCTTTTTTGTCTCATTATCAGCCCTGTCTTTTGCCCAGAGATACAGCGTGCTATCCTTTTTGAAATTGTAGGGAACAGCAAAGTAACAGATATATATTCCAGTTTGATTATCGTTCATAAAAGGTATGCCAGGAAAAAGCACCTCATTTACTAAAACACCGCTTTGAT
>JABXJY010000454.1 GCA_013375385.1 Desulfobacterales bacterium | reverse complement strand
ATTCAGAAGAAAGAGACCGTTATGATACGCATACCCGGAGAATACCACGGAATCGGGCGGAGAAATCCTACGCATAAGATTGCTCAGATACTCTACCTCAGGGAGTGGTTTGAAAAGTATAAAAAATAGCCCATAGAAGATTTAGAGGCGGGTTTTCTTTATTCACTTTTTGAAAGCATAGCGTGAGAGGTAAGTTGTAGATATTAAAGAGCAAGTTGTTTTCCTCTTTAGTATCTTTTGCATCTCTCTTCAGCTAAGATTTTCTACCTATATCCAAATGTAAGGTAAAATCTATCGGTAATTGCTCTGTCAATAGGAGGTGATGAGGATGAAGGCTAAAGTTGTTTTATCAACAATAGTAATATGCACAATGCTCATTATTTTGTCGGGTATCGCCTTTGCCCAGGGCACCAAAGAGGATTATGAGCGCGCTGAGAAGCTTCTCCCGGCAAACATCAAAAAGTATGCCTTCAAGCTAAGGGCTGTGCCCCATTGGATAGAGAAAAGCGACAGCTTCTGGTATCGGAACGATACCCGTGATGGGAAAGAGTTTCTCTTTATTGACCCAGTGCGTAATATACGCAGACCAGCTTTTGACCATTCAAAGCTTGCCGCGGCGCTGATGCTGGCAACAGGTACTGAGTACTCAGCTAATAAATTACCCTTCGAGAGCTTTGATTTTGTTGATGAGGGAAAAGCGATTCAATTTGAGGTGGAAAAAACTACCTGGAAGTGCGATTTGGAGACATATGTATGTGTGAAGGTTGAGCGAAAGGAAAGACGCCCGGACGAACTGCCTTCTCCGGACGGTCGGTGGGTCGCCTTTGTGAAAGACTACAATCTCTATGTGCGGTCGGCTGACACAGGAGAGGAGATTCAATTAAGCCACGACGGTGAGGCGTTGTATGACTACGCCACGCCGCTGCCTTCGCCGGACCTGGAGGTGATGGTAAAAGAGGGTAAGCTGGTGGGAAAAGTGAGAGTGGCGGCAATCTGGTCTCCCGATTCAAAGAAGCTTCTTTCCCATCGGATCGACCAGCGGAATGTCGGGCGGTTTCACCTGGTCCAGTCGGTACCACCGGAGGGTGGATTGCGACCCGTATTGTACTCGTATGCCTATCCCCTGCCCGGGGATAAGGTTCTGCCCGTAGCGGAGTTAGTAATCTTTGATGTTGAGAAGAGAACGCAGATACCGGTGGACTCCGAGCCGCTTCCTCTCTTGTATTACGGGTCTCCACTGATAGGGTGGAGCAG
>JABXJY010000453.1 GCA_013375385.1 Desulfobacterales bacterium | reverse complement strand
GTGAAGACGGTTACCCCAAGCCGATTTGGGATAAGCGAACCGGCAAGATCGACCACTCAGTTGCCGAGTATTGGCGTGAAAATTATGACCTCCGCTATATCCTGGAGCGCGATTGGGCGAAGCTCGGACCCAAACTCTCGGGGAAGCTACATATCTATGTCGGGGATATGGATACCTATCATCTGAATAATGCCGTCTACCTGATGGAAAAATTTCTTGAGAGCACAGAAAATCCCTATTACAACGGCGTGGTGGAATATGGCGACCGATTTGAGCACTGCTGGAGTGGCGACCATAATAACCCGAACTCTATCCAGCGTTTGACTATCAATCAGCGATTTGCCCCCAGAATGGTGGAGCATATTCTGAAGACTGCACCGCCCGGAGCGGATGTAACCAGCTGGAGGTATTGATACCGAAGCTGAATGTTGATTCAAGGGCTGCTGTTGCACATATTAGCCCTTTTGAGCTTAGGCTCTCTTTAGCACAAAGAGATTTGAAGACTAAATCCCCGCCTGCTGCAGGATTTTAGATTTCAGAGTTACAGCGAAAGCTGTTTATTTCAGCTTGCGGATGCGCACCTCAATTTCTTTGTCATCTTTCAGCAATTCAACCAGCTTTGAGGTGTCCGTATTACCATAGTGGTAGGGGTAAAGGATTTTCGGCCTGAACACTCTGGCAGCATCGGCTGCCATCTCCGGCGTCATGGTATAGGGCACATTCATCGGCAGAAAGGCGATGTCGATGTCTTTCAGATTTTTCATTTCAGGCACATTCTCGGTATCACCCGCTACATAAACTTTCTTGTCACCAAAGGTGACCACATAGCCGTTGCCCTGACCCTTAGGATGGTAAGGATTCCCCGCACTGCGCATGTGAACGATATTGTAAGCAGGAACAGCTTCAATCTTTAAACCCTGAATGGTTTTGACATCCCCATTTTTCATGATTATGCCGCCCTTAACACTTTCTGAGCAGAGTTCGGTGAGCACAAGGTCGGTTTTTTCAGTACGCAAATTCTCTATTGCATCTTTGTCCAGATGGTCGCCGTGCTCATGGGTTATCAGAATGATGTCTGCCTTGGGCATTTTGGTGTAATCCGCATATCGACTGACCGGGTCGATGTGGATGACTTTATCGCTAAAGGTAAACATGAGCGTACCATGCCCTATACAAGTGATTTTCAGGTCGCCGGCGGAGGTTTGGATAATATCCGTTTCAAACTCCTTTTGCGCCCATACCGTGAATGCACATACCAC
>JABXJY010000190.1 GCA_013375385.1 Desulfobacterales bacterium | reverse complement strand
AACAGGCAGGGGCTGACTACCTGTGTGTTGGATGCCCCTACTGCCATATCCAGTTCGATACCGTTCAGAGGATGATTCACCGTGAGCGGGGCAGGAATCACCTTCTGCCCCCGATCCTCTATCCACAGCTCCTCGGGTTGAGCCTCGGTATTGACAGGGAAATCCTTGGACTGGGAATGAATCAGATAGATATCACCTCTGTGGAGAAGTTTCTATCGACATAGATTATGCCTTCACTCAGAGGCGATTAGAAAATTCTGAATTTCGATTTGTGATGTGCGATATGAGATGGGCGTCTATCACATATCGCATATAACTTTAGACACCTATTACTTTTAGGTACTTTGACTCACGTTAGGCACTAAATCTGGGGAAGAGATGGAAAAGAATAAGACCGGAGCGGTAATGGTTGTAGGCGGTGGTATCGGTGGAATACAGGCCGCCCTCGACCTGGCAGATTCCGGTTTCTATGTATATCTGGTTGAAAAATCATCCAGTATTGGCGGCCGGATGTCACAGCTGGATAAGACCTTTCCCACCAATGACTGCTCCATGTGTATTCTCTCTCCCAAGCTGGTGGAATGCGGCCGACACCTCAATATCGAGATATTAACCCTTTCCGAGATAGGGAGCATTACCGGCGAAGAAGGCAACTTCCAGGTCAGGCTCGTCCAGCAGCCCAGGTACATAGATATGAGCAAGTGCATCGCCTGCGGGACATGTGCTGAAAAGTGCCCCAGGAAGGTAGCCGATGAATACAATATGGGGTTGGTAAACCGGAGGGCAGCATACATACGCTATCCCCAGGCTGTTCCTCTAAAATATCTCATCGATAAGGAGCGTTGCATCTATTTTGAGAAGGGCAAATGCCGGGCCTGCGAGAAATTCTGTCCGGCAGATGCTGTTGATTTTGATCAGGGGGAAAGGCAGATAACAATCGATGTTGGCGGTATCATCCTTGCATCTGGCTTCGAACCATACAGCCCTGCCCTCAGTGATACGTATCAATACGGCCGCTTCCCCAATGTTGTTACCAGCCTGGAATTTGAGAGGATCTTGAGCGCCTCAGGTCCCTATCAGGGCCACCTTGTGCGCCCATCTGATGAAAGGGAACCGAAAAAGATTGCCTGGATACAGTGTGTTGGTTCAAGGAATGTCCATGTGGGGGATAGAGGTTACTGTTCCGGTGTGTGTTGTACCTATGCCATAAAACAGGCCATTGTGGCTAAAGAGCATAGTGCCGCCCCCCTGGATACCGCTATCTTCTACATCGACATCAGGACCCACGGAAAAGACTTTGAGAAGTTCTTCAACAGGGCCAGGGATGAAGTCGGGGTCAGGTTCATAAAATCGAGGATAAATACTATCTTGCCAGGGTATGATGAAGGAAACCTCAAGATTAGGTATACAGATGAGGGTGGAAGGATTGTCCAGGAAGATTTTGATACGGTTGTCTTGTCCGTGGGCCTTGATATACCGCAGGAATCCATCCATCTGGCTCAAAAGATAGGTGTTGAGCTTAATCATTACCATTTCGTCAGCACGAGCTCCTTTGAACCTGTCAGGACAACAAGACCGGGAATTTTGGTGTGCGGGGCCTTCCAGGGACCAAAGGACATACCTGAAACGGTGATGCAGGCCAGTGCAGCGGCTGGCGCAGCATCGAGTCTTTTGTCAAGGGAACGATACGCCCTGACCAGAGAGAAAGAGTACCCAGAGGAGGTAGATATTACGGGGCAAGAACCTCGTATCGGTGTTTTCGTGTGCCACTGTGGAATCAATATTGGAGGCGTGGTCAATGTCCCAGAGGTAACCGACCATGCATCCAGACTACCCCATGTAGTGGTAGCCGAAGAGAATCTGTTTACCTGTTCCGAGGACAGTCAGGTCAAGATAAAGGAAAAGATACATGAACACCAGTTAAACAGGGTGGTTGTGGCCTCTTGCTCTGTAAGAACCCATGAGCCCTTGTTCCAGGATACTATCAGGGAAGCAGGACTCAACACCTACCTCTTCAGCATGGCAAACATCAGAGATCAGGATTCCTGGGTGCATCAATCCGATAAGGAGAGCGCAACGGAGAAGGCCAAAGACTTGGTCAGAATGGCCGTAGCCAACGCCGCAGAACTTTCCTCTCTTTATAGAACAAAACTGCCGGTAACAAAAAGGGCCGTGGTCATTGGCGGCGGCATAGCTGGTATGACAGCCGCCCTCAATGTGGCAGGAGAGGGCTTCGAGGTCGTTCTGGTTGAAAGAGAGAAGGAGCTGGGAGGCTTTGCCACCAATATCCACAGGACCCTGCAAGGCGATGATGTTGGGCAATATGTAGCTCATTTAGTTGAGATGGTTAACCAGGATGAAAAGATCGATGTCTTAACAGAGGCTCTTGTGGCGGATTTCTCCGGCACCAAGGGCAATTTTAAGACAGCGCTCGTTGTCGGACCTTCCATGTACTCCAGGGACGTGAATCACGGGGCACTCATCATAGCTACCGGCGCTGCTGAATATAAGCCCGAGGAATATCTCTACGGAGAACATGACGCGGTTACAACCCAGGTGGGATTAGAGGATATGCTCCTAAAAGAGCCAGAGAGGGTCAAGGAATGGAAAAACGTGGTTATGATCCAGTGCGTGGGCTCCAGAAATGACACCAACCCTAACTGCAGCCGCGTCTGCTGTCAGCAGGCTATTAAGAATGCCATTTCGGTAAAAGAAACGAATCCGGATCTGAATCTCTTCGTGCTTCACAGGGATATCAGGACCTACGGTTTCGCAGAAGATTTCTATCGAGAGGCACGAGAGATGGGGATTCACTTCTTGCGATACAGAGAGGATGAGAAACCCGTCGTAGGCCAGGAAGATGGAAGAATTCACGTTACCTTCAAAGACCTGACTTTGGGAAGAGAAATGACAATCAACCCTGATCAGGTAATCTTGAGCACGGGAGTTGTTGGGGGAGACGCAGAGGAGCTCGCCAATATAGTCAAGGTCCCCCTAACGAGCGAAGGTTTCTTTCTAGAGGCCCATGTGAAACTACGGCCCGTTGACACACAATCTGATGGTATCTTTATTTGCGGCATGGCACATTCACCCAAGAGGATTGATGAGAGTATTTCCCAGGCCTTGGCTGCCTCTGCAAGGGCCTGCCGACTGCTCTCCCAGGACTCCATAGAGGTGGGAGGTGTTGTAGCCAGAGTTGATCAGGAGCTCTGTGCCGCCTGCCTCATTTGTGTCAGGGCCTGTCCATACGAGGTACCCTTTATCAATGAGGATGGGGTTTCAGAGATTGACATCTCCAAATGTCAGGGGTGCGGTGTGTGTGCTGCCGAATGTCCTGCCAAGGCCATCACCCTGTCCCATTTCGGGGACACCCAGATATTAGCCCAGATTGATGCACTGATGGAGGCACGCTGAAAGATGAGAGAATCTAAGCCGATTATTATCTCCTTCTGCTGTATCTACTGAGGCTACGAAGCAGCGGACCTGGCAGGTACCATGCGCTTAACCTATCCTGATAGTATCAGGATCATACGGCTACCCTGTACCGGTAAGGTGGATGTGATCCTTATGATGGAAGCCTTCCGCAAGGGTGCTGACGGGGTATATGTTGTAGGATGTCTTGAAGGTGAGTGTCACTACCTCACCGGCAATCTAAGGGCAAAAAAGAAGGTAGAATATACAAAGAAGCTCCTGGATGAGATTGGTGTCGGAGGGGAACGGTTAGAAATGTATAACATAGCGGCCTCTGATGGTCCCCGATTTGCCGAGGTGGCTAAAGAGATGCACGAAAAGATTAAAGCCCTGGGACCCAGTCCTATCAGGGGAGCACTCCAAAACAAAGAGGCTGCTTAGCAAACAACCTCATACGAAAGGTCTTGAATCATGATCGTAGCTGAACGGAAACCCATTGATGAAATCATAGAATTCATGCGAGATTGTAAGAAGATCCTTCTTGTCGGATGCAACGAGTGCGTTACCGTCTGCTATGCCGGTGGCAAAAAGGAGGTGGAAATCCTGGCCTCAGCCCTTAAGATGGCATTCATGAAAGAAGGAAAAGAGCTGGAGGTCGAAGAGGTCACCTTAGAGCGCCAGTGCGACCATGAATACCTGGAAGAGATAAGAAAGATCATTGATGAATATGATGCCGTGGTTTCTCTGGCCTGCGGTGTGGGAGTGCAATTCATGGCTGAAAAATACTTCCGAACGCCTGTTTTTCCAGGGGTCAATACCTTGTTCATGGGTGTGACCGAGGAGAGGGGTGTTTGGGCCGAACGTTGTCAGGGGTGTGGTAAGTGTATCCTGGGAGAAACCGCGGGGATTTGTCCTGTTTCGCGGTGTGCCAAGAGACTTCTTAACGGCCCGTGTGGTGGCTCCACAAAGGGAAAGTGCGAAATAAACAAAGAGCTTGATTGTGCCTGGCAGCTCATCATCGACCGACTCAAAGAACTGGGCATGCTGGAGGACTACGAGAAGCTCATTCCTATCAAAGACTGGTCTACGGAGCGGGCAGGCGGACCCCGAAAGGTGGTCAGGGAGGATCTGAAACAATGAGCACAAAGACACCGAGCAGATTGGAAAAGATTCTCGCTGCAGGTCATCTGGCGGTCACATCAGAGTGTGGTCCTCCCCGGGGCAGCAACGGAGAGGTAATCACCAAAAAGGCAGAAATGATCAAGGATTATGTGGATGCCATTAACATAACCGACAATCAGACTTCGGTAACACGCCTTTGCAGTCTGGCTGCCTGTATTCGCCTTAAGCTGATGGGCCTGGAACCGGTCCTGCAAATGGTCACCAGGGACAGAAACAGGATTGCCCTCCAGAGCGATATCCTTGGAGCTGCCTCCTTCGATATCCATAATATTCTTTGTCTCTCTGGAGATCACCAACAATTCGGCGACAGTCCCCAGGGTCAGAATGTCTTTGATCTGGATTCCATGCAGTTGATCCAGACGGTAAGGTATATGAGGGATGAAGAGAAATTTCTGGGGGGGGATGATATCGACCGGCCACCAAAGATGTTTGTTGGTGCGGCGGCTAACCCTTTTGCGGATCCCTTTGAAATCCGTGTTCCCCGTCTTGCCAAGAAGATTGCAGCCGGCGTTGAATTCATTCAGACCCAGTGCATCTATAACCTGGAGAAATTCGAACTCTGGATGAAGATGGCCCGCGACCGGGGTCTGCACGAGAAGGCCTACATCCTGGCCGGTGTAACGCCTTTCAAATCAGCGGGTATGGCAAAATATATGAAAAACCGGGTTCCCGGCATGGACGTCCCTGAGGAAGTGGTGAACCGAATGAGCGGGGTTCCCAAAGAAAAGCAGCCCGAAGAAGGAATCGAAATCTGTGTGGAGTCCATTCAACGGCTCAAAGAGGT
>JABXJY010000189.1 GCA_013375385.1 Desulfobacterales bacterium | reverse complement strand
AATTAAACAAGCAATGGCTATATCTTACTATAGCCCCTTATCCCTAACCCTCAGTCCTACCCAAAGATCCCCTTGACTGATCTTTAACAGTTGAAAAAAATTAGTTACGTAATATCAAGTACATAGATGTGCCAAAAAAGTTCTTGGCACCACACTTTGTTCTTTGAAAAAATGTATTAGCCAGCATTATATCTCCCGAATTGTAGGTGGTATGGCAACGCCAACCGATTGAAAGACCTTGCTACAGGTACCAAGGCATTCACTTCTGATTGCCAGGGATTTGCCATTATCTTCTATGACAATCTCCTGGAGCGATTTGAGGTCCTGTTTGATCTCAGACCATTCGAAACGGTATCCATTTGCCTCAAGTCGTTGGTAGAGTTCTTTTCTGAGTACCAGGGCAAGAAAGCTACAGAATACATGGCCTCTGATTGTTTCATCTCGTTGATGAAACACCGGTCTGGTTTCTAAGAGAGACTTGATATCCCTGAAGGCGTGCTCCACCTGCCAGAGTTCCTTATACTTGAGGGCAACCTGCTCGGCTGATAGATCGGTATTGGTCTTGAGCACCCATTTCCCATCGAATCTTTTATCGGCATCTATCTTCTCCTGATCGATGGTGATATGATCACGTTTGAGCCTGAGATACTTCCGGTATCCCTTGTTGCCAATCAGGGCCTTTGGATCTTTTGTGATGTGCTCTTTCAGGGAATTGGCAATCGCCTGACGATCGGCCGCATCTTTGTGGGCCTGCCTACTGTTGAGACAGACGATGTAGCGATGAGCATTAACCCATGTCTCTTTGACCTTCAAGGGTGATGGGTCTTTGGATAGTCTACCTTCGGGATGAACTTCCCTGTATCGTCCTGCCCGGGATAAGACCTCATTCTTGATCTCTTTGATCTTGCGCATCCTGGCACCCAAGATGTAGGGAATCTTTCTTTCATCCAGTTGTTTCATTGTTTCAGCGCTGATCATGCCCCGGTCTGCAACAATGCAGAAGGAGCCGACATTGAAACGATTCCTTATGCGCTCTGTGACAGGGATTAACGTCTTTACGTCTGCCGTGTTCCCCGGCCACATCTCACAACAGATGGGCCTCCCGTGGTCATCAATGACGGTACCGATCACCATCTGGTTCAGCTCTGGACGGTGATCCTTGTTGTGTCCCTTTTTCCCAAGGCTCTCTCCTCCCTGTCCTTCGAAGTAGACAGAGGTGGTATCAAAAAATACAAGGTCAACTCCGGTAAAGAGGTTGCGATTCTCAAAGAACATATCCTCTTCTATGAGATCTTTGATACATCGTGGTGAAAAAGGTGTTCTGTCTCTCTGGTCTTCTGCCTCCTCACCAATAAAGGCCATGGCACGATACAGGTGATGCAATGAGATATCACGCACACCTTCTATAAGGTAGTCTCTGTGCCACTTGTCACAACAACGGTCAGAACCAGAAGTAAACAGCCTGTGGAGGACAGTCACAAAGATAGCCCTCTCCATATCGAATTCAAACTTTCTAGCAGGCAAGAGATTCTTGATGACCTTCTTGATGCCCAGTTCCCTCCAGAGCCTTTCAAAGATCAGAGAGGGGCCAATCTTTTTTGCAGAGGCATTTGCCTGACTTTTATCGGATAAGACGAGAAGAACCTTTTCAGAAAATCGCGACAGAGATCGCACCAGGGTCTCTATACTACCCCTGGCATGCAGTTTATCCATACGGCCAATGGTAGCGATAACACGCTGGATGGTCTTTGGTCCTTCTCTGCGATTTTCAACGATCTGCAGGTACTGATATTTGCCAGATTTTTTGATTCGCGCAAACATGGGGGGTCTCCTTTCAAGGACACCCCACAAATACCAAATATACTCCTAGCTGTCAACAACAAAAAGCATATTCTGTGGCACCACATTTTGAAGATTTTCAAAGAACGATTCAATGTTTTCAATAGCTTACAGGGGGTTATCCCCCTACAACTGTTAAAGAAAAGTTAGAATAAACATTTCGAGTCACTCCTTTCCGTTGGGATATCAACAACTTTTGTGCATATCCTATCATAAAAAGGAATGGGGTTCAAGCAAAAAAGTGACGTAAGTACTTAATATCTTTGGCATAAAAATTGGAATTTTTCAAATTCCATGCCAAATTTTTGTGCTTCGTGAACAATAATCACGCGGAATTGCACGGCAAAATTTGAAAGACTTTAAAAACGGTGAAACTTCAGCTAGTAATGCTCCCGTATCAAATTACTGTCAAATCCTGATATTCGCCGAACATCTCCTTCAAAACCCCGGTAATCTCACCAAATGAGGCTCGGGCCCTGGCCGCTTCAATGATGAAAGGCATCATATTTTCCGAGCCCTCAGCGGCACGCCTTAAATCTCTCAGGGCCTCTCTCCATTTTTGCGTATCACGCCTACGCCGAACTTCCTTAAGCCTCTTTATCTGGCGTTCGACCGCTTCCGGGTCTGCCTGGTGAACCTGCAAATAGTCCCAGGGATTCTCCCCATTCTTGAGGCGATATTTATTCCTTCTTACGATAACTTTCTCTCCCGTTTGGATGGCCCTTTGTTCCTCTATAAACCAGCTCAGTATGGTCTTTGAGACGTATCCTGATTCCAGGGCCTTTATGGCACCGCCAGATTCCTCAACCTTCTTCATTTCTTCAACGACACGTTTCTCAATCTCGTTGGTCAAATACTCCACATAGTATGATCCGGCCAAAGGATCCACGGTACGGGTAATATTAGTTTCTTCCGCAAGAATTTGTACGGTACCCAATGCCAGGCTATGGCTCTTCTCAGTGGGAATTGAATATACTTCATCATAGCACGGATGTGGAGTGCCCTGAGCACCCCCCAGGGCTGAGGCAATAGCCCCACAGGCAGCCCGGACCAGGTTAAGCTCCGGTTCTTCTGCCTGCATATTATTGGGATTAGCCTCCGCGGTAAACCTCAAAGAGCAGGACTTGGGAGCCTTAGCCCCAAAGCGTTCTTTCATCATCTTGGCCCATAGCCGTCTAGCAGCTCGGTACTTGGCAGCCTCTTCCAATATCTCAATGTTGGATGCAAAGAAAATGGACAGCTTCGGTGCAAAATCATCGATATCCATCCCTCGTTCTAAGGCCTTCTCTATATAGCAGATTGCATTGGAGAAGGTATAGGCAACCTCCTGAATTGAATTGGCTCCCCCTTCCCTTAGATTGACTGCCTTCAAATTAATGGGATAATATCTGGGGGCATTACGGACACAGAATTCGATTAAGTCAACAGCAACTCTCACCCCTCCTTCCAGGTTTAGAACGGTAGTACCCTTATGCACCGCTGCCAGAGGATCGTTAGATATTGCACCTCTCAGTTTTGTCGGGTCCATCCCCAGATTCTCCATGGCGACCCATACAAATGCAAAAATGATACCTGCCAGCGTTTCCTCATTACAACTAAATGAGGCCTCTTCCAGGGGAATCCCGCTGAAGAGAATCTCAAAATCCTCAACTGTGTCAATGGCTAATCCCACACGTCCCACTTCATCCTCAGCACGGGGATCGTCTGAATCGAGCCCCATGTGGGTCGGCAAATCAGGTAAAACGCTGAATGCCCTTTGTCCTGTGTCCCACAGAAACTTCCACCGCTTCTGGGTGTCTTCGGCACTTCCAAACCCGCTGAAAAGGCTGTACTGCCAGGGCCGGTGGCGGTACATCTCAGGATACGGCCCTCGGGTATAGGGGTATTGTCCCGGGAACCCGATTTGGGATAGAAAGTCGGTACCCTGAAGATCCGCCGGTGTATAGACTGCCTTGATTTCAATATTCCCTGCGATAGAATAACTGTCACTGTTATCTATCCTGTTTTTCTTAGACCACCTTTCTTGCTCCTCCCCGATTCTTTGGATTGACTCACTCCGTTTGGTCTTTTCCATTAATTGCCTCCTTTGCCCGGGCGAAAATTCCGGCAAATCTTCACTTTACAATCCCAATTCCCTGCATATAACAAGGCGCTGAATCTCAGACGTGCCCTCGGTAATGGTAAAAAGACGTCCATCCCGCCAGTATCTTTGAATAGGATATTCCATCATATATCCATAGCCGCCGTGGATCTGCATTGAATCAGAGAGGATCTTCTGTAGTGTCTCCGCAGTGAAGAGCTTCACCATGGAAGATTCCTTTCTAACGTTTTTGCCTTGATCGTACATCCAGGCAACGCGATAGGTGTATGAGCGCATAACGTCTATATTCGTGGCCATCTCTGCCAGCTTGAAACGGGTTGCCTGGAATTTGATAATGGGTTTTCCGAATTGAACCCGCTCCTTCGCGTACTGTACACTCAGGTCATATGCTGCCTGCGCAGTACCTGTACAGCGACTTCCATAGGTTATCCGGCCTGATGTGAGCGTATCGGTGATCATATCAAATCCCCCTCCTTCTTTTTCACCGATCATGTTTTTGGCCGGAACCCGGCAATCCTCAAAGACGAGCTCTCCCGTTTCAATCGACCGATTTCCTACTTTATCCAGCTTTCTGGACACACCGAATCCCGGGGTCCCCTTTTCCACAACAAAGAGGTTGATTCCCTCACCTCTTTTGGTAGGGTCAGTGTAGGCAGCCAGGAGTACAAAGTCACAGATAGGGCCATTGGTAATAAATATCTTGGTTCCGTTTATAACGTAGTCATCACCACCACGTACGGCCCTGGTTTTGATAGAGGCGGCATCCGATCCAGCGTCAGGCTCAGTGAGGCCAAAGGCCCCTATCTTCTCTCCCTTGATGGCCGGGATAAGAAACCTTTGCTTCTGTTCCTCGGAGCCAAAACGATAGATGGGCTGGGTACAGAGACCGCCCTGGGCCATAAGTGAGGCAGCAATCCCGGCATTTACCCCATTCAGCTCTTCCATCATAATACATTCCGTAATCTTATCTCCGCCTCCTCCTCCCAGCTCTATCGGGTACCGTGGACACAAAAATCCCTGCTCGCCCATTTTCTTGAAGAGTTGTTGGGGAAAGACGTTATTCTCCTCTGCCTCGTCCACCAAAGGGGCGATCTCCTTCTGGGCGAAATCCCGAATTGCCTCCTGAAAGATACGGTTTTCCTCTGTCAGTTCAAAATCCATAGTTATCCTCCCTCCCTAATTTTCACTCCCCTCTAAATTTTGGTTTCCTCTTTTCAAAGAAGGCCTTCATCCCTTCTTCACGATCCTTGCCGGAAAAGAGGAGGCATTCGGCCAGGGCCTCATAGCCTAAGCCCATGCTCAGACTGGCTTCCTGGCCCACGTTGATGGACCTCTTGGCCCACTTTATGGCAAGAGAGCTCTGTTCAACGATGCGCCCCGCCAGGGTCATTACCACCTCCTCCAGCTTATCCGGGGGACATATCTGATTGACCAGCCCTATC
>JABXJY010000452.1 GCA_013375385.1 Desulfobacterales bacterium | reverse complement strand
ATGCCCAGGAATGCCTCTCTCACTTTCCCTTCGGGCGCCATCTCCCTCTCCTCTTAACACCTCCTGTATAGGTCTTTGCCACCTCGATCATCATCTGCACGTTTTCAAACTTGGCATCAACAGGGCACTCGCAGCCAGTGGTCAGAAAGAATCCTCCTCCCCTTCCCACCACGTCGATGAGCCTCTGACAGTAGTCGCGGACTTCCTCAGGGGTTCCTAACGTCAGGAGGGAAGCAGGGACATCACCGCTGATGCACATATGTCCGCCGAGGATCTCCTTCGCCTTGAAGATATCTGTCGTTCCGTCCAGATCGCAGACGCATTTGCCTTTGGGCAGTTGTTTCAAATATGGAAGATTCAGGCCCCAATCAGTGTCGAAATGGAACCATGGGGTCAGCCCCTCTGACACAAATGCATCGACATAACGTCGAAGATAGGGCCATTCGAATTGCTCGAAGATATCGAGGCGGTAATAGAATCCAGAGCCTCGCTCGAGTACGATAAAGACCAACGGGATCTTGGTCAGAGAGGCCACATCCAAGGCGTTTTGGATAAGATCATCGCACGACGCATCCATAGCGGCTCTGACCTTTTCCGGAACCTCGTAGAGATCCATGGTAAACTGGGTGAGGGTTCGGCACATAGAAAAGGCCATGATAGAAGAATCCACATAGGCCCCAAAGAGAGGATATATGCCTTGGCTGTGGCATGCCTCCAGTTCTTTAATGTATTGGTTCAACAAACGGTTTTGAGTGGAGACGAGTTGCTCCATGCTACGGCCGCTCATCCTTTCATAGCGTTCACCCCAGAAGGCATTCCAGCCCAAAGCGGCCAGCTTATCATAATCGTCCCTCGTGAAGAGCTCCCTTTCGTCGATCTGATTCAGGGCATCCTCGGGAAGATCTCTTCCAGGGATCAGGTTCCTTGCAGGTGCTGAGCAAAATCTACCCCCGATCATAGGCCAATACAGGTTGGGTTTGTAGAGCTTGTCGAATCCTCCCAGATCGTTGAAGGTATCTACCATGGCCTTAAAGCCCTTGTCGAGCTCGCGCCATGCCTCCCCCTGGGTCAGGCCCTGGCAACGAACGGCGAAGGCGGTCATCAACGGCATGACAGGCACCCTGTCCGGTTGTTCAAGGGCCACAACCGCTTCAAACCGCTCCTGTCTCGACATGGTCTCCGGGATCATCGTGACTCTCCTGTGCTTCTGCAGGAAAGAATGGAGAGCGAGGGGACCCTCAAATCGAAGGCACCTAAAAAAAGCCCCACCG
>JABXJY010000451.1 GCA_013375385.1 Desulfobacterales bacterium | reverse complement strand
GTGATCAGTGCCTTATGCTTTGCCAAGGTAGAGGCAATGCGGCTCATTGTTTCGCCCCCAAAATGGGTGAGACAATGTCCAAGTCCTTGTCCCCTCGACCTGAAAGGTTAATCACCACCAGCACGTCAGGGGACAGCTTAGCAGCCATTTTAGCGGCATAATAAAGTGCATGGGCTGGCTCTAAAGCAGGGATTATCCCTTCAGTCTGGCAGAGGAGTTCGAACGCCTCCAAAGCTTGGCTATCGGTGACTGCTACATAGGTGGCCCGACCGGTGTCTTTATAATAGCTATGTTCCGGTCCCACCCCGGGATAATCCAGACCAGGAGCAATGCTGTAGGTGGGCATTATTTGCCCATCCTTGTCTTGCAACAGGTAAGACTTAGCTCCATGGAGCACCCCTACCTTACCTTTAACCAAGGAGGCAGCGTGTTCTCCCCTATTCAGTCCCTTTCCAGCCGCTTCTACACCAATGAGCTTGACTGAAGCATCGTCCACAAAGGGGTGGAAGATGCCTATGGCATTGCTACCTCCCCCTACACAAGCGACGATGTAATCGGGAAGGCGATGATATCTGGTTAACATCTGCTCTTTTGTTTCCCGCCCGATTATTGACTGGAAATCTCGGACTATGGTGGGGTAAGGGTGTGGGCCTACTACCGAGCCTAAAAGGAAATGAGTGTAGCGCACATTAGTCACCCAGTCACGAATAGCCTCATTGATGGCATCTTTCAAGGTGCGACTGCCGCTGGATACAGGGCATACTTCAGCCCCTAATAGCTTCATTCGGAAAACATTGGAGGACTGACGACGTATATCCTCCTCCCCCATATATATGATGCACTTCAGGTTCAGCAGAGCGCAAACTGTGGCTACTGCCACCCCATGCTGACCTGCGCCAGTCTCCGCTACTATCCTCTCCTTGCCCATTCGTTTAGCCAGCAGTCCTTGACCTAGGGTATTATTGATCTTGTGAGCCCCGGTGTGAGCTAGGTCTTCTCGCTTTAGGAGAAGAGTAGCTCCACCTACCTTCTTAGATAACCGTTTGGCATGATACAGGGGTGTGGGACGACCAGCGTAGTCACGGCACAAGAATTCAAATTCTGCCCAGAAATCGGGGGCAGCACAAGCTTCAGTGTAAGCCTTCTCTAGTTCACTGAGAGCGCTCATTACCGTTTCAGGCACAAACTTGCCCCCATAAGGACCGAAGTATCCTCTCTCATCAGGCAACTTCAAGCTCTTTCTCCTTTCCCCCTTATAGGGCGGGTGCTCTGCCACCCGCCT
>JABXJY010000188.1 GCA_013375385.1 Desulfobacterales bacterium | reverse complement strand
AAGTGTTACCATAGAGGAAATTTTCTGTCTCAGGCCAGGGTGACACCTCTCCGAGGGTGTTCATGCTTCACTGCTGCCAAAAAACTTGCTTACTAAAACGAAAGGCTCTATCATGATTGTGCCCAAAGTTTATTGGCAGCTGTCCAAGATATATTCGGCATGGAGGATGAAGATGTATTTAAGTCTGCCAGTAGACTTGCTGGGGGTATAGGGATCTCGGTAAGGGGACATGTGGTGCCTTGGCCGGTTTTATAGGTCATATGATCCAGTAAAATTCAAGGAGCTTGACAGGGAGGGAGGGCATGACAAGAAATGTCCAGAGGTAGTTGGGAAGGCCGCCAGAGGGGTAGGGGAGACCTTCCGAACTTATTAATAGCTGGTGGTGGCAAGAAACCAATTAATGAAAGGGGGTGATCGAAGAAAAAGTTTTAAGATCTTTTTACGAGAGGAAAAGGCTAACGTCTGCTAATGGGATCTTTAATAAAGGAGGTTGAAGATGAAAAGGGTGACAGCAATATTAGGAGTTGCTTTGTTTTTGGTCTTTGTTTTAGCCCCTGCGGGTAGTCCAGCTGACCTCCCAAAGGTAATAAAGATCGGAGGACAAGGGGTCACCTCTGGGGCGCACGCCGATTATGGACGGCAGATGATCATGGGGTCCACATTGGCCATTGATGAGATAAATGCAGCCGGTGGGATATTGGGAAGCAAACTGGAGATGAAGTTCATGGATTCAGAGTTAAAGCCGGCAGTGGCCGTTAAGAATGCCAGGTATATGGTACAGGAATGGGGGGCACACCTGCTCTTTGGAGTGGACTCCAGCGGTGTCTGCATGGCGGTCGGTTCCGTTCTGCCTGAGCTTGACCGGATTCAGATCTTCTGTCACGCGTCAACGGAAAAGCTTACTGAAAAGCTTGTTTACGAAAAGGGAATTAAAAATATTTTCAGGATAAGCGTCCCCACCTACCAGGACAGCATCATCCCAGCTATGATCTTCAAGGATTTCCCGGAGATTAAGAGATGGGCCGGCGTCAACTGCGATTATGAGTACGGGAGGACCTGCTGGACCCTGTTTAAATCCACCTTGAAGAAGTATCGGCCTGATGTGGAGTTTGTGGCTGAGGCCTGGGCGCCATTCTGGACGACAGATTTCTCGCCCCATCTTTCAGCGGTAATGGCCAAGAAGCCCGATGGCATCTTTGCAACACCATGGGCAGGTGAAGCGGTAATGAACCTGAGGCAGGCATTACTCCTTGGGGTTTTCGATCAGATTCAGGTATGGTGGCAGGCCATGGGGGGCTCCGTAGATGCATTGGAGGGATTGGCAAGGGAGGTCAAAGGGAATAAATTCAAGGGGAAGCTTTGGGCCACTGCCCGGTATATCCATAATTGGCCCGATACCCCTGAAAACAAGGCCTTCGTTGAAAGATTCCGCAAAAGATGGGCCAGGTACCCCAACTATTCGGCGGAGACTTCCTACTCTGCCATCTATGTGTTCAAGGCGGCCATCGAGAAGACAAAAGGCCTGGAAACGGCAAGGCTGATCAAGGCCATAGAAGGAATGAGGATTAAATGCCCCGGTGGTGAGAGATACTTCAGGCCTGAGGATCATCAGGCTGTCTATACCGTCCCAGCAGGCAAAGTCATTCACGATCCGGCTTACCCCTTACCCATATTGGGAGATCTTAGGGTGGTACCTGCCAAAGACTACTATCGCAAACCGCCCTTCCCGCCCATTAAGTAAAAGGGTTGAGAGGAGAGCCAGCTATTACTGGCTCTCCTCTCACAATAACAAAATAAGAGAAAAGAGCAAATAGTAGCGCCAATGGAAACTCTCGCTTTTCAGGGGTTAATCGGATTGAGTTTGGCAATGTATCTATGGCTTATCGCCGCTGGGTTAACCATTGTATTTGGTGTCCTGGGAATCCTGAATTTTGCCCACGGCAGCCTATTCATGCTCGGCGCCTATTTCGCCTTTACTTTCTACGGGCTCTTGGGGATCAATTTTTGGCTCTCCATGCTATTAAGCCTTCTCGGGGTCGCCCTGGTAGGCCTGATCATGGAACGGTTTTTCCTCCGGTATATCTATCACCTGGACGTCGCTTATCAGCTTCTCCTGACCTTCGGCTTCATCCTCATCTTCGACGATGCCGTGAAGATGATATGGGGGGGCGTATTTATGATCCCCCCTATGCCTGACTTCTTCACTGGCGCCATCCTCATCTTCGGCAGGCCTTTTCCCATCTATAATCTCTTTATTATTAGTACAGGGATAGGCGTTGCAATCGGGCTATGGCTCATTTTAGAAAGGACTTGGTGGGGAAGGATCATTCGGGCCTCGGCCTCGGATAGGGAGATGGCCAGTGCCATAGGGGTTAATATCCCAATCCTGTTTACAACCGTGTTCATGTTCGGCGCCGCTTTGGCAGCCCTCGGGGGGGCCCTGAGTACTCCTGTGCGCGTAGTGGCCCCCGGCATAGGAGGAGCCATTATTATCCAGGCCTTTGTGGTGACGGTAATCGGAGGGCTGGGAAATCTAAAAGGGGCTTTTGTTGGAGCAGTCATTGTCGGGGTATTGACCGCTTACGGCATTCTGCTTTTCCCAATATTTGAGTTATTCATCATCTTCGTGGTTATGGCAGCAGTCTTACTCCTGAAACCAGAGGGATTATTCGGTGGGTAAATCGATGATTGAGCGCAAAGGGATTTCCTTATTCGGGCGAGCGTACGGAAAAATCCCTACCGTTCTTCTTTTGGCGCTGATTGTGTTCTTGTTTCTGCTGCCTCACCTTGTGGGAAAATACGTCATGTACATGACGATGCATATCTTGATCCTTTCCGTATTTTCCTTGGGATTCAACCTCCTTTTGGGATATACGGGCTTGCTCTCCTTTGGCCAGGCGGGCTTTTACGCATGTGGGGCATATGGCTGTGCCAAGATCCTTTTAGTGATACCATCCCTGTTGCCAGGTATTATTTGTGGGATCCTTTTCGCTGGAGTATTCGCCCTGATCTTGGGATTCCTCTGCATCCGCCATACCCGCATCTATTTCGCCATGCTCACCCTCTGCTTTGGGATGATGATCTACTCCCTCGCCTGGAAGTGGCGCACCATGACCGGCGGAGATGATGGCTTGATTGGTATACCGAGGGCTCCCCTGGAAATACCAGGCATCCTCAGCATTGATATGAGCGGGATGGGAAATTACTATTACTTCGTATTAATCGTTTGCCTGCTGGCCATAATGCTCCTCTATAGGATCGTCAACTCCCCCTTCGGGTTGACACTACAGGGCATTCGCGATAGCGAAAGCCGAATCGCCTTTACCGGTATTTCCGTAAAGAATTATCGGCTCATCGCCTTTACCATTGCTGGACTGTATGCCGGCTTGGCCGGAGCCCTTATCCCTCCTTTAGAAAACACGGTAACTCCACCCTTGGCCCATTGGACGCATTCCGCTGAACCAGTCATGGCCACTCTCCTTGGCGGCATCTATACCTTTTCTGGTCCTATAGCAGGTGCATTTCTCTTCTATGTGATAAAGGACATCATCGTCCGGTTCACCGAGTACTGGCTGATTTGGCTTGGTGCAATTGTGCTGGCACTGGTAATGGGCCTTCCAGGCGGTGTAGTCAGTATCTTTCAAAGGAGGCTCATCCCTTGGATCCGTTTGCAGTTTGCTAAAGGGAGTCCCCGATGACCGAGCTATTGAGGACTGAGGATCTAAGCAAGGCCTTTGGCCATTTTATAGCGGTCGATAGTGTAACCATCAATTTCACCATGGATACGCTCACCTCAATCATTGGCCCCAATGGCGCTGGCAAAACCACCCTGATCAACCTATTGACCGGTAGTCTCCCCATGGATTCAGGGAGGATCTTCTTCAAGGGTGAAGAGATTACCAAAATTCCCACTAATGAAAGGGTAAAAAGAGGAATAGGCCGTTCCTTCCAGATAATGAATATCTTTCCCATGCTAACAGTGTTCCAAAATGTCCAGATTCCCGTCCTATCCCTCTTAAATAAGAGTCTCAAATTCTTCTCTCGACTTGATGCACATAGAGAGGTCATAAATGAGGTTGAAAGGATATCAAAGGAAGTGGGGTTATGGGATAAAAGGGAGGTATTGGCCGGTGAATTGTCCCATGGAGACCAAAGGCTCTTGGAAATGAGTATAGCCATCGCCTCGCAACCCGAGCTCTGCTTCCTGGATGAACCGACCTCTGGGATGAATCCAAGGGAACGCGTGAAAATCCTGGAAAATATCAGGAGGCTCTCCAAGGAGAGGCGAACAACCTTCATAATCGTGGAGCACGATATGGATGTGGTTTTTAGCCTTTCCGATCGCATTGTAGTGATGCACAGGGGGGGCATTATAGCCGATGGAAAACCGGATGAAATCAAGGAAAATCAAAACGTCAAAGAGGTGTATCTTGGGGAAGAATTAGAGGAAGAAATCATATGATACTCGAAATAGACAATATCGATACCTATTACGGCCAGAGCCACGTCCTTCAAGGGATTTCCCTGGGCATCGATGAAGGGGAGGTAGTATCGCTGTTGGGCAGAAATGGGGTTGGTAAGACCACAACCCTAAGGAGTATCATGGGATTAACCCCACCCAGAAGGGGAAGTATCAGATTTCAAGGGGAGGAAATGGCTGGGAAAAAACCCTTTGAAATTGCCCGCCTGGGAATCGGATACGTCCCGGATGACCGCCGGATATTCCCCGATCTGACTACCTTCGAGAACCTGGAGATCGCCAGACGCATGTCCGCTAAAAAACGGGGCCATTGGAACATCGACACCGTTTGTGACCTTTTCCCAGTGCTGAGGGAGCTGAGTTCTACCAAAGGGACCCATCTAAGCGGCGGAGAACAGAAGATGTTGGCCGTTGGTCGGGCCCTAATGAAGAACCCTGAGCTCATCCTGCTGGACGAGCCTGCCGAGGGATTAGCCCCATTGGTTGTGGTAGCACTATCCAAGGCCATAAGCGAGATCAGGGATACCGGAGTAACGGTGTTTCTGGCCGACCAAAATGTTCGCTTCTGTCGAAAAGCTGCTGATAGGGGCTATATAATAGAGAAAGGCAGCATTCAGTATCAGGATCAAATGAAAAACATAATGGAAAATGAGGAGATAGTAAAAAAGTATCTTGCAGTCTAATAGGTATTGTCCGTTGAAGGTTGTCAATTGTCCGTCGTAATTTCTATCTTGCATATATAAGTGTTTAGAAATAAAAATACAATTGACTACTGACAACGGGCTATTGACACCACTAAGATTTACATGGAGGCGATTATGGTTTCACCAAAATCATCCGAATACCCTCAGTACTACGCAAAAGAGATTGAGACTATGGACCGAGAGAGGTTGGAAACACTACAGCTTGATAGATTAAGATGGCAGGTGAAGCGATGCTATGAATCTTCAGAGTTTTATCG
>JABXJY010000022.1:14233-20314 GCA_013375385.1 Desulfobacterales bacterium | reverse complement strand
CAAGGCTCACAAACTACACGACGAGATTGCTTCGCTAAGGCTCGCAATGACAACTTTTTAATGAAACGCTATACTAGTTGCTATTGATTGTAGTTCTGTGATGTATTTGGTTAATTCAAGGTAACTGCTCAGATAGCCACTAAGGCACCAAGATACAAAGAATAGACCTGCCCGCCATCGTCCCGCTCTGCGGGACTCAGGCGAGTTTCCGAATTCCGGAACTCGGAAGCAGGCGGGTATGAGTTTTACCCCCTTATCTGAAAAGGAAGAACGCATTGCAAGAAAACAGTTGATTAGTCTTAATGTGCTCCTCATCAAAAAAGCTACTAAGAGAATAATTCTGTAATCTTAGTGCCTTGGTGTCTTGTGGCTGAATAGTTACGAATCAGTATATAATAACTGGGCAGCTGAAAGAATGCCCCCAAGGAGGCTATGTGACCCGTGAAGAGAAAAGGATAATGGGGCTTACTATCTCAGCCCATGGCCTTGTACATATATACGAGGGGATACTCCCTCCTCTGATCCCTCTGCTTATGAGCGAGTTTGGCACTGACTACTTTCACCTCGGAATGGTGGTCACAGTTTTTTCCTATGCCTATGGATTGGGGGCACTTCCTGCCGGACTTCTTGCTGACAGAGTCGGTCCGCTCCGTCTTGTCAACTTATATCTCTTCGGCGCAGGTCTTTTCTCTGTTTGTATCTGGCCAGTCAGATCCCTATGGACCTACGGGGTTCTCATGGGTCTTATCGGCTTGTTTTGCAGTACATATCACCCGGCATCCAATACCTTGATCTCCCATACCGTACGGGAGAAAGGAGAGGGCTTCGGGATTCACGGCATTGCGGGGAGCCTTGGGACGGCTATCGTACCCATGCTTGCGGCCTGGATAGGATCATCCATGAGGTGGGAGGCCCCACATGTTATATTCGGTATTTTTGGAGTCGGTGTGGGTTTCTACTCCCTTACTGTTGCGAGGCAATGGGCGGGAACACGGAGTGTCGCATTGCCCAACGAGGCAGAAGGCGATCAGAGTGAGGTGTTGTATCTGAATCTGATTGTCTTTTTCTTATCTGCATGTGCTCTCGGATTGACCTACAGGGGTGTCATGACCTTTCTGCCTGCCTACATGGGGCAAAATGTGCACCTCAGTTTCTTGAGGCTCGAGGCGGTTGCACTTGGGGGGACAGTCACCACCCTTGCCCTTCTGTCAGGATCTGTCGGCCAGTACCTTGCTGGACGTCTCGTAGACCGTTATGAACCCGAGAAGCTCTATCTCGGTACATTGGTGATCGGGACCGTTTTCGTATTACTCATGGCTCAGGCCTCGAATATCCTCCTGGTGGCCTCAGCCATCCTTTATGCCTTCTTCTTTTTCGCGACCCAGCCCATCCAGAACTATCTCATCGCAAGTTACCTTCCCAAACACAGACGAGGCCTTGGTTACGGGATACATTTCTTTCTTGTGTTCGGTGTGGGTTCGACCGCCGCAGCGGTCTCCGGTTATCTGGCTGATCGCTTTGGGCTCGAGTCGGTTTTTTATGCCATGGCGCTGTGCTTTGGCATAGCTTCCTGTCTCGCCTGGTTTCTTGTGATGAGGACGCCGCACCCAAAGGAAAATGGCCTACAGCATAAGGGTGTGAGGGATGCAAAAGGTTAAGAAAGGGGTTGTTCCAGCCGCGGGTCTGGGTACCAGGTTGTATCCCATGTCAGAGATGCAGCCTAAGGAGATGCTTCCGATCGGAGGTAGACCCATGATCTACTACACCGTGCTTGAGGCTGCCCTGTCGGGGCTGGAGGAGATGTATATCGTGGTGAATGAAGGGAGGGCCTCTCTCCGCCGCTACCTCGAGCGGGGGGAGCTGGACAAGGATTTACAGGAAGAGGGAGAAGGGCATAGGATCCGTTCTCCCCACATAACGTTTGTTGATCAGCCAGCGCCCCTGGGATCCGGTGAGGCCATATACAGAACCAAGGAGATGGTAGGCGAGGAGCCCTTTGCCTTGATGATGCCTGACCGGCTCCTGTTTGGGTCTTATCCAGCCTTGACCCAGATGATTCCCCTGTATGAGCGTTTTAGACACGATACCCTCGGTGTTCTTACTCTGGGGGCAAGGGAGGCCGAGGGATTTGGGAATGTGGGCATACTCCAGGCTACGGAGCTGGAGCAGAGGATAGTCGAGATCCATGGCTTCTCCGACAAATCGGAGGATCCTCTGATTCTCAAAGAGGGGGAAACAGTTCTTAAGTTCGCTGGCAGGTCGATCCTTGGGCCGCACTTCTTCACTTATCTAGAAAGGATGAGGGGCGGAACAGAAGAGTGGGATGATACGCCTGCCCTCCAGGCGATGTGTCGAGAGAGAAGGGTGATCGGGAAGGTTTTGGAAGGGACAGGATTCGACGTGGGTAACCTCATCGGCTACCGCGCCGCAAACGAAAAAGGGGTCGCGCGCATTTAAAACTTAGATCTGTTTTTGTTCTTTTAGCTTCCTGAGCACGGGTATTGCCTGGATCTTCTCTTCGTCAAGCTCTTCCCAGTAGATCCCTTCTGGTTTTGGATAACAGTGCCCTGTTTCAATTATCCCCTCCGGGGTAACTATGTAGTCGAGCGGAAAATCGTGTCTCAGCATCTCTATCTGATGAGGGACGACCTGAATGGGATGAACCGTGGTCAGGGTCTTTATGGTTTCATCTACAGTCCCGAATTCCCTACCAATCGCATACTCGAGGTCGGAATACCCTCCGGCCTTTCCTACCCTTCCCCCTTCCTCATTTACCCCTACGGAGCCAGCAACTATGAGGTCAACCTTTGTCATCTCCTCTGGTGCAACCAGCCTCCCGTACCTGAATGCCCCTTTTATTGACGATGCCTGGTCCTCCGCCCCTTTTAACCTTTTCGGGCCAAGTTCCAAGAAACATCTTTCTTCCCTGAGCCTTGGAACCGCCATGTAGACCACTTTTCCCTGTTCAAGCGCAAGCCTTCTTACTGGTCTTTGGGGAGAGTCCGGATTAGCCTTCACTACCCTTGCCTCTTTCCATGCAGGAAGTTCTTTGAGCCTTTCGGCAGCCCGGGCAGCTCCCTCAAAATTGGGGATTCTCCCATACACTGGTCTCGGGAACCTCGCAATACCCCTTTCTTCCATCAAATCCCAAATCCGCCTTCTTATTTGCCCTTTTTCCATTTCTTGTATCTACGGGACTATGTTATGCATCATGAAGGGAAAGGCCTTACAATCTCGGTACTCATAATTCCGGTCCTATGTGACCATACCCTGTTTGACAGATGACGGTTGTAAGCCCCTTTTCCTTGAGCAGCTTATGGATTTCTACCATTTCCTCATAGCCTGGCTTGATGAGATCACGCCTCTTAAACTCCGGTCTGTAATCCAAGACGCAGACCTGCACCTCGTGGTCTATCTCACACAACTTCTCTCCTATCAGTCCTATTTCCTGAACCGATATTAATTCCTTATTGTACGGAATCCCTACCCCCACGAAAACCCTGTCCTTATATCTATCAATCAGATATTGAGCTGCATCCCATGCCGTATTCAAGTACCTCTCAGCCAGTCCTCTGTCATCTATCGCAGTTATCCGCATAAATGTCTCTGGATAGTACCCTTTAAGGTCTGGGCCTATATCTGTCATCCCAGCCTCAACCAGTTCATCGATATAATCTCTTGTCAAAATAGAGGCGTTTGTATCCACGTGGATCCTTGCATTCGGATCAGGGTTGAGCATTTTTAGCTCTCTTACATATTCCACAAGCCATCTTCGGTTCAAGGTGCTTTCACCTCCAGAGATTGCCATCCTGTCCACCCCAAATTTCCTTCTTGTGGCTGTCATCATCTCTGCTGCTTCCTTGGGAGTCGATGCCTTGCCCTTGCCCGTATAGGTTGTCTCCCAGTTCTGACATTGAGGGCAGCGGAGGTTGCATCCGGCAGCAAAGCAGGCAGCCTCTATATACCCATGAGTGGCCTTCAGCAGCCATGGTGTCCCTACCCCGCCCACAGTATGCCCGCTAAAGCCGTGGACTATTCTCTTTGGAGTATAGTCCTCTGGAAGCTGTGTTCTGATTCTAATCCCATCCTTTACGGGTGTAATACAGGCGGGTTTGAGCTCATGGCCTACTTCAACGGCACAACTCCAGCAGCCACCAATCTCACAGGGTGCAAATAGTGAGCCCTTCTCCGGATATTTTGTTATCTTGTAGCCCCTTATTTCTAGAGCCTCTTTGACTGTTATCCCATCACGGACTCTTACCCTTTTCCCATCTACCTCTATCAAAACTTCCCTGCTCACTTTCTTGCCCGGTGCTTCTCTGAGGTCTGTTCTTGCTTTATTGGGTCTTGGAAAACCGCGTCCTCTAGGCGTAGATTCTTTACTCAGCAATTATCACTGTTGAATATGAGACTGTGAGATCCTTGCCCTGTTAAGTTGCAGGTGACGTCTCAGGAGCTGTTGTGAGCACTTATCTTCAAATCTTGATAATCTGCTATGCCAACTCGCTATTTAACAGGGTGAATCTGGAGCGAAGCGGGCGGTTTATGCCTCAGTTATGGGTGTCCGATGAAGAGCTATCATGGTAATGTCATCGAACTGCTGAGCGTTGTCGATGTGAATGAACAAATTGGTTTTGATGCGCTCCAGTAAGTCAGATGCTGTGGGGGCAGGTTGCTCCAGGAGTGATTGGAGTCGCTTCTTAGTGAATAACTCGCCGACAGGAGAGCGGGCTTCAGTCACCCCGTCGGTATAGCCGAGCAAGATGTCACCTGGTTCAAGCTGAACCTGCTGAACTTCAAACGTCATATGGGGCAGCACTCCCACTGCAGGTCCTGTAGGTTCGAGACGGTGCTTTGCGCCTGCTGAGCCAACGATAAAAGGAGGCTCATGCCCCCCGTTGATGTAAACCACTAGTCCAGTCTTATGATTTAGTACCCCAAAGAAGAGTGTGGCAAACATGCCTTCCTCGCCGTGTTCTTGGGCGATGTAGTCGTTCGTGAGCGCAACAGCTTTCAGGGCGTTGATCTGGTTTACGTGGGTTTCCGCGTGCATCTCCTCGTTGATGGTGGAGTCGGGCAATTCATACATGGAGCTTTGTCCAGAGAAGACTCGGATTAGACTCCGGAATAGTGCCATAAAAAGGGCTGAACCCACGCCCTTGTCACACACATCGCCAATCACCAGCCCTACACAGTCACCGGGTAGTGAAAAGGCGTCGTAGAAGTCGCCAGATACCTGGAGGGCTGGATGAAAATAGGCCGCAATCTCCCAGTTGGGCAGCTGTGGGATTTGGTCGGGCAGAAAATCCCTCTGAATCTGCCTGCCCTTTTCCAGTTCACGGTCGAGGGCCTTTGAGTAGGATTCGACCGCTTGTTTAGCCTTGTCCAACGACCGGTAGGATTCAGCTAACTTCTCGTAAAGCCTTGCATTTTCCAGGGTCAGGGCTATCTGGTGGGAGGTCACCTTCATCAGCTCAGCCGTTTCAGGGCTAAAGAGCCCCGGCTGAGAGTGCAGCAAGGTGAGAATGCCCAGCAGCTCCTCGCCCCTGAGAATGGGAACAGCCAGGGCAGAGCGAACAGTGTAGGGCTGACCGGGGAGCGTCAGCCAGCGGTCATCTTCCAGGGTGTCAATGATTAATCCCACCTCCCGCTGGCGGCTCACCCAGCCGGCGAGCCCCTTGTCCAACACACTACCGATTAGGCGAGAGCGCTGCTCTGGTGTGGCATCGCTGCGGGTCAGGATACTGTCGGTGACAATGCCGTTGCTATCGAGTAAAAACAGACTCCCTTTCTCGGCGCCGGTCAACTCGGCTGAGACCTCTAAAGTCTTCTGTAACGTGGCTTTCAACATTTCCCCTTGGGCTGGGGAGCGTGCCATCGCCACAAAATTCTCAAGCAGCTTACTTTGAACCTGGAAGGCAGCTTCTTCGGTTTTGAGTCTGGCCACCTCCTGGCGTAGCGATTCCAGTTCCATGATTGGCTAGTCCTTAGTTTTATTGGATGAGGGGTTCATGCCTGCGTCCTCAAAAGGAGATCTACCACCCTTTCCAGATGATTGACGGTGCTGCACTCCTTGACGAA